>CAZLJV010000021.1:0-18450 GCA_964559965.1 uncultured Oscillospiraceae bacterium
ATTTTAAGCACACTCCCTACAACACAATTCACCTCTAAACAAAACGACAAACCGCCAGCGCCGCACACCACTGCCCCCAGCACGAACCGCCACCAGTGCGGCGCAGGTTCACCCCATCTGGAAATCAGCTTCCATGTTAAATAAAGCAGCACCGCCCCTATTGCAAAATTTTCAATAAAAAGATATTCCCCATATACAATCAACCATATCACCTTCCACATTTCACGATGCACATCATGGAACTATAATAATCCTTCCCGAACGAAAAGTCTGTCGAAATCCGTCGCAGGCTACAAAAAAAGAGGTGCGGCATACGCACTTCTCGCACCTCTCGCACCTCTCAAACTTTTACATATTCCCGTTGTCCGCGTCCTCTGCCGCGGATCTCATAAATGGCCCGCGGCACAACTTGACGCATTTCTAATGCTTCTTTAACTGGCCGTATGGAGTCTGCCCTCAGATACAGACCGGTTCCACAGGACCGGACAAGTTCATTTGGAAGTTTCCGCAGTGTAGAACGAATCCCCGAATTTGCTAAAATTTCCTGTGCATAAGCCGCCTTATAAAAAGACGAAAATGAAATGATATACTCCTTTTCCATATTAGGACCTCCCTGCAGTTCTTTGAATCAGCCGTGACAGCAATTCTCGGAAGGACGCTTTTTCAACATTTGCAGCAGCTGTCAGGGGGTACTCAGCGATTTCTTCTTCGCCATCATAGACTGTAATTTTTCCGATTTCCTGGCCCTTCTCAAGTGGCAAAGGAACGGTTTCGAATATTGTAACGTCCTTTCTTACGGTATCTTTCTTTCCCTTTTCTATGAAAACTGCAATCCTATCGTCTGCAATCGCATCGACCATAATCGGGTCGCCTTTTTCGATGCGCACAGTTTCAAGCACCTCACCTTTCTCTGCCAAAACCACCGTTTCGTAATTGGCGAAACCAAAGTCCAGCATTTTGGCGACCTGGGCATTACGGATTTTGCTGGATTCGCAGCCAAGAGCAACTGCAATCAGATGTGTCTGGCCACGGGTGGCTGATGCAGAAAGGCAATATCCGGCTTCGCTGGTGAAACCTGTTTTGATTCCGTCGCAGCCGTCGTAGGTCTTAATCATCTTGTTGGTGTTGGTGAGACCCAGCTCGGTTTCTTTGCCCGGAAGCCCCACGGTAATGGTGCTTTGCCATGTGGTGAACCACTGATGCACTGCCTCGAACTCGTAAAGTTTCTGCGACATCAGTGCTATATCATATGCAGATGAGTAGTGATCTGCCACAGGCAAGCCGTTTGTGTTTACGAAATGTGTGTCTCGCATTCCAAGCTCTTCGGCTCTGCGATTCATATTCTCCACAAAAATTTCCTCGCTGCCTGCTACGAATTCAGCCAGTGCTACGCAGCCGTCGTTTGCACTTGCCATAGCCACGCCTCGCATTAGTTCTTCAACGGTATGTGTTTCGCCTGCTTCCATATACATCTGGCTTCCGCCCATAGATGCGGCTCTCTCCGAAATCATCACTCGATCGTCCAGCTTAATCCGCCCAGACTCCACTGCTTCCATTACTAAGAGCATTGTCATGACCTTAGTTACAGAGGCAGGTGCCAGCTTGTCGTGGCAGTTCTGCTGATAGAGGATTTTGCCGCTGGTCGCATCGATTAAGACTGCGCCCTTTGCTGCGACCTGAAATGGCGAATCAGAATCCGGATTTTCGGTTGGTGCTTCACTTACGATTTCTACTGTGGTCGGGTCGATGATAATTGAAGGCTGTCGATAAAGTGCGCCGCTAAATCCCACCGCTCCCCCAAAAATCAATGCTGCACACAGGCAGGCTGGCAGTGCTTTTTTCCAATTCTTAATCCCCATATGATTCCGCCCCTCTCATTTTTTATCACTTTCTTGAATCGGTTAATATATTGCCTCTTGGTACCGGTACTTACTGCTGGTCCTTGCTACCGATTAACCTTATGAAATGACCGCAGAAAATAGAACAAAATTAAAAAAAGCAGCGACAGTCAGAGTCCACACAACTCTTACCTGTCGCCGCCTTTATTTTATCACATTTCTGTAAGCACCGCTCTTACAGCCCAATAATCTCCTTAATCAGCTTAGGCGCATCTTTCTTTTCCTGAGTAATCTTGAAAGCCTCAGCCGCCATCTTCACAGCAGCAGCAACCTTTGCTTCATCATTTCCGTAGAAAGTTGCCAGCAGGTCACCCTTTTCCACAGCATCGCCCACCTTCTTGTTCAGGCAGATACCTGCAGATAAGTCGAGAGCATCTTCCTTAGTAGCACGTCCAGCACCAGTCTGCTGAGAAGCCAGACCAATCTGACGAGCTTCGATTCCGCTGATAAATCCAGCCTCATCTGCACGAAGCTCCATTTCTATAGTATGCTGAGGGAAAAGACTGTAATCATCAACCACATTAGCATCTCCACCCTGAGCTGCGATGAACTCACGCAGACGAGCCAGAGCCTTACCACTCTTCAGAGCTTCTGTAGTCATTTCCATACCTTCCTCTGGAGAAACAGCCATGCCGCCTAAGTAAACCATGATGCCGGAAAGCTTCAGAGCCAGTTCAGTAATATCAGCAGGACCATTGCCCTTCAAAGTATCAATAGCCTCGATAACTTCCAAGCTGTTACCTACAGCCTGTCGCCGCCTTTATTTTATCACATTTCTGTAAGCACCGCTCTTACAGCCCAATAATCTCCTTAATCAGCTTAGGCGCATCTTTCTTTTCCTGAGTAATCTTGAAAGCCTCAGCCGCCATCTTCACAGCAGCAGCAACCTTTGCTTCATCATTTCCGTAGAAAGTTGCCAGCAGGTCACCCTTTTCCACAGCATCGCCCACCTTCTTGTTCAGGCAGATACCTGCAGATAAGTCGAGAGCATCTTCCTTAGTAGCACGTCCAGCACCAGTCTGCTGAGAAGCCAGACCAATCTGACGAGCTTCGATTCCGCTGATAAATCCAGCCTCATCTGCACGAAGCTCCATTTCTATAGTATGCTGAGGGAAAAGACTGTAATCATCAACCACATTAGCATCTCCACCCTGAGCTGCGATGAACTCACGCAGACGAGCCAGAGCCTTACCACTCTTCAGAGCTTCTGTAGTCATTTCCATACCTTCCTCTGGAGAAACAGCCATGCCGCCTAAGTAAACCATGATGCCGGAAAGCTTCAGAGCCAGTTCAGTAATATCAGCAGGACCATTGCCCTTCAAAGTATCAATAGCCTCGATAACTTCCAAGCTGTTACCTACAGCCTTACCTAAAGGCTGACCCATTTCAGTAATAGCAGCAACCGTTCTGCGGCCAGCATCATTACCGATGTCAACCATCAGCTTAGCCAGAGTAACCGCATCATCGATATTTTCCATGAACGCACCATCGCCAACCTTAACATCGAGAACGATAGCATCAGAACCAGCAGCAAGTTTTTTACTCATAATGCTGGAAGCGATCAGACCGAAGTTATCTACAGTAGCAGTAACATCACGAAGCGCATACAGCATCTTATCAGCCGGAGTGATATGTGCAGTCTGACCGATTACAGACATACCGATTTCATTAACCTGATTGAGAAATTCTTCAGGTTCCAGTGCAGTTCTGAAGCCAGGAATGGATTCCATCTTGTCCACAGTACCGCCAGTGAAGCCCAGACCGCGGCCGCTCATCTTAGCGATAGGAACACCGCAAGCAGAAGCCAGAGGAGCTACTACTAAAGTAGTTTTGTCGCCAACACCGCCAGTGGAATGCTTGTCAACCTTGATGCCCTTAATTGGAGTTAGGTCGATTGTGTCGCCGGAGTACTCCATAACCTCAGTCAGCTGAGAAGTTTCCTCACGAGTAAGCCCCTGGAAATATATAGCCATAAGCATTGCAGACACCTGATAATCAGGAATCTCACCATTTACATAACCCATGACGAACCACTGAATTTCTTCCTTAGTCAGCGCTAATCCGTCCTTTTTCTTCTGAATTAAACTTACCATATTCATTAGATAATGTCCTCCTTAAAACTATTTCCTAAACCAGTCCCCTTTACGCCAAGCAGGTCTGCAACCGTCGCACTCACATCAGCAAAGCTGCCTCTAACCCCTAAATTCTTGCCTGCTGCGCAAGTTTTGCCATAAACTATCAGCGGAACGAATTCTCTGGTGTGGTCAGTGCCAGCAGCCATAGGATCGTTGCCGTGGTCAGCTGTAATCATCAAAACATCATCATCGCCTAATGCCGATATAACCTCCGGCAGTCGAGCGTCAAACTCCTCGATACAGCGTCCGTAGCCGATTGGATCCCTGCGGTGACCATATTTTGAGTCGAAATCCACAAGGTTGGTGAACACGAAACCGTCAAAATCCATCTTCAGTGCCTCAATCGTCTTATCCACACCGTCCATGTTGCTCTTTGTATGAACATTGACAGTCAGGCCCTTTTCGTTGAAAATGTCACCGATTTTGCCGACACCATAGACCTCCTTGCCCGCCGCCGACAGCAGATCCAAAATCGTATCCGCAGGCGGTGTTACAGAATAATCTCTTCGGTCGGAGGTGCGCTCACGAGTTCCGTCTCCCAGCAAAACATATGGTCGCGCAATTACTCTGCCGCAAGCCCATTCGCCCACCAGAAGTTTTCTCGCAGTCTGACAGATTTCATAAAGTCTTTCCAGCGGAATCACTGCTGTATTTGCAGCAATCTGCAGCACGCTGTCCGCAGAAGTATACACGATAGGTTTACCTGTAGCCTCGTGTTCCGGCCCTAATTCTTCAATAATCGCCGTCCCGGAGGCAGGATAATTACCTATGCACTCCACGCCGATTTCCTCTTCAAACTTAGCCATAAATTCCGGTGGAAATCCCTCTGGATAAGTCTTAAATGGCACATCAGTCTTAAGCCCTGCGATTTCCCAATGCCCTGTGGTGGTATCCTTGCCCGCAGAAATCTCAGACATTTTGCCGAAGCAGCCAATCGGCTCATCTACAGCCAGTCTGCCGCCGCACACGCCATCGATATTGCCCCAGCCCAGCTTACGCAGGTTAGGAATCTGAATAGGTGTTCCGGCCTTAGCCATTTCTTCTTCGATATGTCCGAATGTGTCCGCTCCCTGATCGCCATATTGCGATGCGTCCGGCAAAGCACCCACACCCAGGCTGTCCGTAATCATCAAAACGATTTTTCCCATTTCACTACTCCTTCTTTTTTCTAAATAAGTGCCTGCGGCATGCCCTCCACATAATCAAGCGAAACCAACTTGTATTCCACATCATTATACATGCCCTGCAGCCCATGCTTAAAGGATTCCTTTCCATGGAGATGCCCATAAACGCAAGTCTCCACGCCATACTCCGTAAACAGCTCAGTGAAACCGCTCTTTTGATGGCGATCGTTAGTCGGCGGATAATGAAGCACCCCTATAATTCTGTCCGCACCAGACGCACGCCCTTCTTCAAGCGACATTCGAAGCCTCAGCACCTCTCTCGCATAAATCTTTTGATCATGCTCCGTGAAACCTTCCACGCCGGGGCAAGTCCAGCCACGAGTCCCGCAAATCGCACTGCGAAGTCCAGTCTCTGGATCCTCCACCACATAGCAGGTGTTCTGCGTAAACCGCATATTCCCGTCCTCATACAGCTTATTCAGCTTGCTCACCGACTGCCACCACAAATCGTGATTGCCCTTAAACAAAATCTTCTGTCCCGGCAGCGCATGAATCCAGTCAAGATCCGCCATAGCCTCCTCAAGCCTGAGTCCCCACGAATGATCTCCGCAAAGTATCACCACATCATCAGCAGTAATATTCTCAAGCCAGTTCTTCTGCAGCTTTTCCGTGTGACCAACCCACTGCCCGCCGAATTTATCCATAGGCTTCTGCACCCCTTCCCCAAAGGAAAGATGCAAATCGCCAATCGCAAATATTCTCATCAATTATCCTCCAGCTCCAACTCCAGCACTTTCGCTGCATCGAAATCCGTCAGACACGTAACGCTGTTGAGCTTTTTATTAATATTTCGAGTTCTCACTCCTATCAGCTTATCCAGCTCCGTATTCGCCTGATTTATCTTCTTCTGCGTCGCCTCCAGCACATCGCCGAACTTATTAAACTCAGTTTTCACCGCGCCCAGCACTTCCCAAACCTCACTGGAATGTTTCTGAATCGCCAGCGTCTTAAATCCCATCTGCAAACTGTTCAGCAGCGCCGCCATAGTCGTCGGCCCCGCGATATTTACCTTGTAGTCACGTTGCAGCACCTCTAACAGGCCACGGCGCACCACCTCAGCATACAGCCCCTCAAAAGGCAGAAACATTATACCAAAATCTGTCGTATACGGCGGTTCTACATACTTATCGCGTATATCTTTCGCCTCAGCCTTAATCACTCTCTCTAAATTTTTCGCCGCTTCTTCCACAGCCGCAGCGTCCCCCAAGTCATAAGCATCCATCAGCGCCGCATAGGAATCCCCCGGAAACTTAGCATCGATAGGCAGCCACACTGTGCTGTCACCATCACCCGGAAGTTTAACTGCGAACTCAACCCTCTCATTTCCAGAGCTTTTAGTTCGTACATTTTCTTCGTATTGTTCTGGCGCCAAAATCTGTTCTAAGATGGCTGAAAGCTGCACCTCCCCCAGTATTCCTCTCGTCTTTACGTTACTTAGAACCTTCTTCAGATCGCCTACCCCTGCTGCCAGCGTCTGCATTTCTCCAAGTCCCTTGTAGACCTGCTCAAGTCTGTCATTTACCAGCTTAAAGGACTGGCTTATACGGTCTTCCAGAGTCTTCTGCAGCTTTTCATCTACGGTCTTACGCATTTCATCAAGCTGACGATTATTATCAGTCGTCAGATTTGTAATCTTAGTTTCCATAGATGTTCTGATTTGATCCAGCTTTTGCTCATTTTCAACTGCCATACTGCTGATTCTTGTGTTCATCTCACTAAGACGAGTATTTACATTATCAGACATAGCCTTCTGATTATTAGCAATCATATCTCCAAATGTACCGAAAGACTGGTTCACAGACTCTGTAAGCTCTCGTCTGGTGCGGTGCATTTCTTTTTCCATTGCACCACAGCGCAGAAGCACGAATATTGTCAGCAAACTGCATACGATCGATGTACCCAGCAACAGATAAATGATCATTTCTGTCGTCATAATTTATTTACCCTAATTTACCCTTCTGTAACAGTTTAGTAATATTTAATTGTAACACATCAGACTGCTTCGGGCAAGGAAGATGGAATAAAAATTGTTTTGATTTTGATTGTTAAAATTTCGCAAAAATGTTTACAAATCCCACACACTTTGTATAATTAAAGTGTCAAATTATGTCGCATTGTAACCACGAAAAGGAGGTAAATGAAATGCGTAAACTTTTGTCTTTCCTTTTGACAATCGCATTGGTACTGACTATGGCAGTTCCAGGCTTTGCCGCAGAAGGAAACGCTAAATCCGATGACATCGTAATTCTCTACACTAACGATGTCCACACTTACATTGACGGCGATATCAGCTATGACACCATCGCAGGTGTTAAGGCGTATCTGGAAACCCAGTACGAAAATGTTTTGCTGGTAGACGCTGGTGACCACATCCAGGGTACTGCATACGGTTCCATGGATAAGGGCGAAAACATCATTAAGCTGATGAACGCAGCTGACTATGACCTGGCAACTCTGGGTAACCACGAGTTTGACTATGGCATGTTAGGTCGTATCAAGGTTACAGATAACTGGGCTGAATTCCCTTATGTATCCTGTAACTTCTATGAAGAAGCTAACGGCGTTCGCGGTGAAAATGTTTTCGACAGCTACAAGATTTTCAACCTCGGTGATGAAAAGGTAGCTTTAATCGGTATCACAACTCCAGAATCTTTCACAAAGTCCACTCCAGCATATTTCCAGGACGAAAACGGAAATTATATCTTCGGTATTGCTGGCGGCACTGACGGTTCTGCTCTGTATGCTGATGTTCAGAAGGCTATCGATGCTGCTAAGGCAGAAGGCGCTACTAAGGTAATCGCTCTGGGACATCTGGGTGATGACCTGTCCTCTCAGCCTTGGACAAGTGAAGAAACTATTGCTAATGTAAGCGGATTAAACGCATTTATCGACGGTCATTCTCATTCTACAGTTGTAGGTAAGACTGTAAAGGATAAGAATAACGCTGATGTATTATTAACTCAGACTGGCGAATACTTCGGTACTATCGGTATGATGGTTATCGATGCTGAAACCGGCGCTATCTCCACTAAGCTGCTTAGCGAAACAAGCACCGAAGTAACTTCTTCCACTCCTGATGCTGCTGTTAAGGCTATCAAGGACGCTTGGATGACAGAAATCGACACTAAGTTAGGTGAAAAGATCGGTACTGCTACAGTAACTCTGGACAACTACGACGCAATGGGCGATCGTATCGTTCGTACACAGGAAACTAATACTGGTTCTTTCGCAGCAGATGCTCTGTACTATCTGTTCGACAGCCAGGACTTAGATGTAGATGTTGCTATCATGAACGGCGGCGGTGTTCGTAACAAGGCTATTACTGGCGATATCAGCTACAAGACTTGTAAGGACATCCATACTTTCGGTAATGTTGCTTGCCTTCAGACTATCACAGGTCAGCAGCTCTTAGATGCTCTGGAATGGGGTGCTCGTCAGGCTCCTACAGTAGAAGTTGGCGGCTTCCTTCATGTATCCGGCATCAGATACGAAGTAAATGGTAATATTGCTTCCACTATTCAGGCTGATGAAAAGGGCGTATGGACTGGTGCTCCAACAGGCTCATATAGAGTTCACAACGTTCAGGTATATAACAAGGAAACTAATGCTTATGAACCTTTAGATTTAACTAAGAAGTATAATCTGGCAGGCTACAACTACACTCTCCGTGACTTAGGTGACGGCTTCGCTATGTTCGATGGCGCAGTAAATGTTGTAGACTATGTAATGGAAGACTACATGGTATTAGCTAACTATGTAAAGGCTTTCGAAAATTCCACAGTTAATGCTACTAACAGCCCGCTGAATGCTAAGTATCCAGCTATGGCTATCGACTATTCCAAGGTTACTGGTGATGGCAGAATCAAGGTAACTGCTCCTGCAGATGAAGTTTGGGACGGAAAGATTACTATCGGTGGTCTGACTAACGATATTTGGTTCACTAAGTATGGTAATGTATATACAGACTGTGAAGCTAAAAATCTGGTAAAAGATCTGGAAATCGAATGGGGCGATACTGCTACAGTTAAGTTCCTGAATCAGACTCTGACTCTCCCAGTTGTTCCTAACTACTCCTATGTTGACAGCGGTAAACCTGCTATCATCATGACTAAGAACGAAAAGGGTTATCCTACAGGATATGTTTCACTGGCAATCAATATGGGTAACTTCGCACAGACTTATGGTCTGGCTACTAAGGTTACTGAAAACGGTGAATGGCACTGGGTTGCTAATGATGGCGTAACTTATCCAGTTGAAGTAACTATTGAATTAGCTGAAAAAGAAGGCTACATGTTAGAATACATGATTCATGACCTTCAGAGAACAAACAATCGTGAAGATTACAGCGATTTAACAGATGAAGAATTTGCAAACTTCCGTGAAATCACTACTTCCGGTATTGGCGACAATCGTCTCTATCGTACTTCTTCCCCTATCAATCCAGAATTAGGAAGAAATACATATGCAGATGCTGCTATTAAGAAGGCTGGCGTAAATGTTATCATGAACCTGGCTGACAGCGCTGCTACTGCTGCCGCATACGAAGGTTTTGCTGAAAGCTATTATGCTGGTCAGAAGGTAATCTATCTGAACTTAGGCGTAGACTTCGCAGCAAAGGACTTCCAGGAAGGTCTGGCTAACGGTCTGCGTTTCTTCGCAGAAAATCCTGGTGTTTATGCAGTTCACTGTACAGAAGGTAAGGACCGTGCCGGTTTCGTATCTGCACTGTTAGAATGTCTGACTGGCGCAACTTATGATGAAGTATTAGCTGACTACATGAAGACTTACGAAAACTACTATGGTGTAGAAAAGGGCACTGCTAAGTACGATGCTATCGTTTCCAGCAATATCGTTAAGACTCTTCAGAACGCATTTGGTGTTGAAGATCTGAGCGCTGCAAATCTGGCTGACGAAGCTGCTGAATACATGGCTGAAATCGGTCTGACTGCTAACGAAATCAGTACTCTGAAGGCTAACCTGACTAAGGATCAGATTACAGGAAACGCTCCACTGCCAACTGTTCCATCTGCTCCTTCCACTCCATCTACTCCAGCTGAACCTGATACTGATGAAGATGATCAGCTGCAGGCTGCTGTTGAAAGCATCGATCTGATTGCTCGTACAGAAATCTCTTCCGCAAATGGCAAGAAGGCTATCAAGCTCACATGGACGGAAGCTGACGATGAAAGCTTAAAGGCTATCGAAGGTTACGAAATCTATCGTTCCACTAAGCGCAGCGAAGGATACACTAAGAAGCCTTTCTTCAAGACTAAGAGAACTTCTTACTGGAATACAGCAGTTAAGTCTGGCACAAGATACTACTACAAAGTTCGTGGTTATGTAACTATCGACGGTAAGAAGTGCTACACTGACTGGTCCACAAAGGCTTGGAGAACCGCAGAATAGGCGATTTAACAGACGAATCACCCATTCCCGAATAAGACTCAAGATAAAAAAACAACCCCCGCAAAGCGGCATTTACGCCGCCCCGCGGGGGTTTTAATTTTCGTCTGTTTGTAGAACCTTGGTCAGCGATCTGCTGGCCGACTTCGACCTTTGTCTTACTTAGTCACGCAGGACTTCCAGTTAGACCACTTGCCGTAGTACTTCAGTTCCTGACCGTAGTCGTTGTAAACAACCTTGACTGCACGAACCTTTACATAGTACTTGCTGCCGCTCTTCAGATTCTTCAGGCTTGTGGACTGAGTATCGTATGCCAGAGTGGAAGCATTAACCTTCTTAGTCAGGTAAGTGTTCTTAGCGAAGGACTTATCTCTGGAGTATCTTACTTCGTAATAAGTAACATCATCCTGCTTTTCCCATCTTACACGCAGAGAACCCTTCTTACCTTCTGTCCAAGGCTTGCGAGTAAGCTGAGCCTTATCTGGGTAAACCTTTACGAAAATTTCTTCGCTTACTTCGTCAGAAGTCTTCATGCCAGTTGTAGTAACTGTAATCTTCGCACGACCCAGCTTGTGAACTGTAACATTACCATACTGGTCTACAGTAGCAACATCTGGATTGCTGGATCCAAATGTGAAACCAGTACCGTCGCCAGTAGCAGTTGCAGTAATCTTGAAGGAAGGAGAATCTACATATACCTTATATGAAGTCTTATCTACCTTGATTTCCTGTGGTGTACCAACGATGCGGAAAGAAGCATATGCATTACCTGCATATCCGTTCTTACCAGTTACGACAACTTTGTAAGTACCAGGAGTCTTCATGCTAGTGACTTCCTTACCGGAAGCGTCCAGATACATTACAGTGTAATCCTTGGAATTCAGCACAGTTGTACCGGATTTTACGGATACGATTGTAGGCTTCTTAGCAGAACCGTCAGCCTTAACACTTGCTTCCTTCAGAGTAACAACATAGCTGCTGATATCCTTACCTACGATTTCATAGTTCAGAGTTAATTCACCGCTGTAGTTTCCAGTACCCTTGATAACGATAGTGTACTTACCAGCTTCTCTCATAGCAGAAACAGCCTTACCGTTAGCATCCTTGTAGCTTACAGTGTAGTCTGTACCCTGTCTCAGGAATGTATAATTACCTTCTCTTACAGTGATTGCTGGATTTACAACAGAACCAGTATAAGTAGAAGTGCTTACGCCATTTGTGAAATATGCATCACAGCCAGCAATGCTCTTACCTACGATGGAGAATTCAGCAGTTACAGAACCCTTGTAACCAGCGCCTTCAACAGCAGTTACGATAATCTTAGCCTTGCTGTAAGCAGTGGACATGTTCTTGTTGTTCAGATAGCTTACAGTATATTCCTTATTTTCCTTCAGAGTGCGGCCATTTACTGTAACAGTAACAGCAGGTCTCTGATAAGTATTGTCATAAACATAGCTTGCGCTGTAACCAGTGATGGTTGTGTTATAGCTGGTCATTTCAGTTTCCTTAATAGTAAAGGAGCTTGTAACGCTGCCCGCATAACCGTTTCTGCCTGTTACAGTGATGATAGCAGTACCAGGCTTAACATTGTTAGTGTAAGTCACATCATAGTAAGCAGAAGAAAGCAGAGTTGCTGTTTCTCTTGTTTCACCTACATATACAGTTACTGTAGGAGTATGTGCTTCACCATTATAATTTGCATTATATGCATAAGATGTAGTGTTTCCGATGTAAACCCATGCATTGTTCTGACGGATTTCCTTAGAAGCATCTACGATATTAAAGGACTTGCTAACCTGATCCTTGTAGTTACCGATACCAGTAATCTTAACAGTACCGATACCGATATTCTTGCTTGAAGTGGACAGATTGTAGTCTACGCCTCTTGTCAAAATCTTATCCCCATGAGTCACTACAACAGTAGGGATTACCATGCTGCCATTATTGTATGCGGCATCAGCAACCTTAACATTTACATCATAGTCAGTGATAGACTTCTGTGCGATTACAAACTGACCAGATATAGTACCAGTGTACTTGCCGATACCAGTTACAATTACAGAAGCAGTAGAACCTGCATTTGTATTATTTGCATAAGTTACTTCGTAGTCAATGCCCTGAGTCAGAATACCGTAACCATTCTTAGCCTTTACAGTTATATAAGGTTCGATAGCCTTACCAGTGTAAGTCTGTTCCATAATGGAGGAAATTTCATAGTTTCCAGCGATAGTGCTCTTAACATTGTAGTCAGCAAACTTGTTTCCAGCGATGATATTCTTTCCATCTGCACCCTTAGTTGCAGCAGTAATTCTAACGCTGTTACCGTCTACCTTGGAAGTCAGTTCACAGTAGTTTGTGATGTCTACTCCATCCTGAATAACGGTTACCATGCCGTAGCTCTTCAGTGCAGTCTTATCTGCAGTCAGGTCAGCATCAGTAAGGTCTCCGCTTACTAAAATAGTTGCACGAGCTAAGTCGATTGCCTTAACCTCATACTCTGCGCTTCCCGCAAAATCTTCTTCGTTGTACTTTCCGCTTACACTTACTGTGTACTTGCCAGCGTTCTGTACAGTTCCGCTCCACACTGCATCAAATGTGGACACCGCATTGCCGTTCACAGAAACAGCAACATCAGGAGTCTGAACACTGCCATTGTACACTGTGAACGCATTACTGCCATTGTTAAATGATACAATCGCCTTCTGCGGAGTTGTGCTTGCAGCGAATGCAGCGCCAGGAATCATGCAGATGACTAATGCCAGTGACAGCATAATTGCCAATGTCTTTTTCATTTTCTTCCTTTCCTTTCTGTCATAATCTCAAATTATTCTCATACCGGATTTCGTTCTACGACACATCCGCATGATTTATAGTTATGTATCTTCATTATACGATTTTTGTGACCAACTAACAAGCAATATTTTACTAATTACATAGGAAAAGTGTGGGAATTTTTTAAGAAGCATGCGCTGCTATGCACACCATGAAAAATTACATAAAAAAACAGAGCTGGGAAAATTCCCAGCTCTGAATCAAGCTTTATAAAAATCCTAAGATTTAATTACTTAGCAACTCTGTAAGCCTTGTTGGACCAGTCGGACTTGATCTTAGCGCCTTCAGCGTTGTAAGCGATAGCTCTAACCTTGTAGTAGTATCTAGTACCCTTCTTCAGACCCTTAGTGTTCTTGTAAGACATCTTAGTAGTAGTGAATGCCTTCTTGTAACCGGAGTTCTTCTTAGTGGACTTCCAGATTTCGTAACCTTCTACGCCAGTTGTGTCGCCCTTAACTGTCCACTTAACAGTGATGGAGCCCTTCTTAACTGCGGAAGAAGCAGTGATCTTCAGGGATTCTACGGAGTAAGCTAATTCAATCTTCAGTGCCTTTTCAGCAGCTTCCAGCTTAGCAACCAGAGCAGCGGATGCCTTGTCGAAAGTAGCCTTGTCAGCATCATACAGAGCATCGTAAGCAGCTCTTGCAGCTTCTACAGCAGCCTTGTCAGCAGCCTTAACGTCTGCAGGCAGAGCAGCGATCAGCTTAGCAGCTTCTGTCATCATAGCGTTGGACAGAGCAGTTTCAGCTCTTTCTAATGTAGTCAGGTTGGATACTGCAGCATAACCTTCGATATCTTCATAAGTATCGTCGTAAGCCTTAACAGCAGCTCTTGCAGCTTCTACAGCTTCCTTGTCAGCCAGAGTGATAGTTCTAGGCAGTTCACGGATCATCTTTTCTACTGCTTCTCTTTCCAGTCTAACGATCTTCTTTACCTGAGTTGCCAGCAGAGTAGCGTTCTTAACGTCAGCCTTAGTAGCACCAGCGTTTTCCAGGTATGCATTCAGCATATCCAGAGCAGCCATGTATTCAGCCTTGTTTTCTAAAGTAGCAGTTGTAGGCAGAGCCTTGATAGCATCTTCTACAGCCTTAGCTTCAGCCTTTAATTCGTCTGCAGTCTTCATGCCGTCGATTACAGCCAGAGCAGCAGCATAGTTAGCATCGATAATGCCTTCGATTTCCTTAGTAGTCAGGTCAGCATCCTGCAGAGCAACAGCAGCATCTACGAATACTTCGATAGCCTGTTCTACAGCAGCATTCTTAATAGCAGCAGTGTAAGTAGCAGCAGAGTTCTTAGCAGCTACGCCTTCAGCATAAGCCTTCAGAGCAGCGTCAACCTTCTTAGAAGTAACTACGCTCTTTACAGCAGCTTCTACAGTCTTAGTCTGAGCAGTTGTCAGATAAGCGTCCATAGCCTTCTTAGCAGCCTTAACCAGAGCATCGATTTCGTCTGCAGTAGCAGCAGCCTTAATCTGTGCAGTGTAGTCTTCCTGGATTGCTTCTACAGCATCCTTGTTTTCGCCATCCCACTTAGCAGCCAGAGCAGCAGCATAGTTAGCATCGATAATGCCTTCGATTTCCTTAGTAGTCAGGTCAGCATCCTGCAGAGCAACAGCAGCATCTACGAATACTTCGATAGCCTGTTCTACAGCAGCATTCTTAATAGCAGCAGTGTAAGTAGCAGCAGAGTTCTTAGCAGCTACGCCTTCAGCATAAGCCTTCAGAGCAGCGTCAACCTTCTTAGAAGTAACTACGCTCTTTACAGCAGCTTCTACAGTCTTAGTCTGAGCAGTTGTCAGATAAGCGTCCATAGCCTTCTTAGCAGCCTTAACCAGAGCATCGATTTCGTCTGCAGTAGCAGCAGCCTTAATCTGTGCAGTGTAGTCTTCCTGGATTGCTTCTACAGCATCCTTGTTTTCGCCATCCCACTTAGCAGCAGCATAATCGCCAGTTGTGATAGCCTTAACACCAGCTTCTACCTTAGTTGCCAGAGCAACCTTTTCCTGAGCAGCTGTAGGGATTGCATTTACCAGCTTCTGGATCTGGTCATAAGTAGCAGCAGTACCGTCCAGAGATTCGATCTTCTTAACGATGTCAGCTAATGCAGCGTCTACAGTAGCAGCATTGTAAGTAGCCAGACCAGTCTTCTGATCGTACTGAGTCTTCAGAGTGGAAGTCAGAGTTTCTGCATACTTAACCAGCATGTCTACGTCAGCATACTGAGCGATAACGCTCTTAACGCCAGCATCAGTCAGAGCCCAACCGATAGCCTTAGTCTGTTCTTCAGTTACCTTAGCAACAGCTTCTGCATAAGTAGTATCGTCATCCATAGCTACAGCTTCGATTCTACCAACGTACAGAGCAGCAACCTTATCTACGTTACCGGACAGAACAGCCAGTTCAGCAGTAGCAGCAGCTACAGAAGCAGGAGAAGCGTTAGCTTCGATGATCTTTTCCAGTTCAGCAGCCTTAGCTTCATAGTACTTGTCAGCAGCTTCCTTAACAGCAGCTACTGCCTTTTCCTTAGCTTCAGCCAGCTTAGCTTCCTGGTTAGCAACAGTGATCTGGTCCTTCATAGCAGCATCAAATGCAGCGTCAGCAGCAACCAGAGCTTCCAGACCAGCCTTAGTGTTCTTAGCAGCCTTCAGAGCAGCCTGAGCATCTTCTACAGCCTTCTTAACAACAGCCTTATTAGCATAGTCGTCAACCTTAACAGCGTCAACCTTAGCAGTGAAAGTAGCCTTTAAAGCGTCTACAGCAGTAGTGTACAGAGCGCCATCTTCAACGTCTGCGAATACTACAGCAGCCCAGTCCTTACCTTCCCATACAGCCTTCAAAGCAGCTTCATCAGCAGCATTGAAAACGCCGTCAGCAACCAGTTCGATTTCCTTTTCAATCAGAGCCTGGTTCAGGTTAGCGATTACTTCTGCAACAGCAGCATCTACAGCTGCCTTAGGCAGATTTTCGTAACCAGCAGGGATTGCTACATAACCCTTCTGGTTGTATACAACGGAAGCTGCATACTTGTTAACAGCTTCAGCCATATCTTCCTGCTGTTCTAATACTGCGTTCATACCAGCTTCATCTGCGGATACAGCTGCGAAAGCAGTACCAAAGCTGAAGGTGAACATAACAGAGATTACTAACAGCACTGTTAAAAATTTCTTCATTTTTAGAGTTCCTCCCTTTTAATTTTTTTGCTCATTTTGTAAGATTGTAATGCCTAAGGGCATACGAGCTCACAATATGAAATAAATCCGTATTAAGTTTACCAAATGTTCTTCCAGTTTGCAAGCACTTTTTTCGATTTACATAAAGTTTTATCAAATCAGTTTCTTGTATTTTCGAAGTCTCATTTGTAACTTACATAATTAACTCAATTTAGAAGGCAAAAAGGTTACACAAAAAATCAATTTTTTTTAATTTTTTTCTAATTTTTTTCGCAACTTTTCGTAACCGTTGAAATTCCAACATTTGCAGCTGCGAACATAAAATAAAAATCTCCCAAACAAATCCTATTTCAGAATTTATTCAGGAGATTTTCTCTACCATGAGTTTATATCAGGACTACATCATGCCGCCCATTCCAGGTGCACCACCCATAGGAGCTGCAGGCGCATCTTCCTTAATATCTACGATACCAGCTTCAGTTGTCAGCAGCATTGCAGATGCAGAAGCTGCATTCTGCAGAGCAGATCTTGTAACCTTAGCAGGGTCAACGATACCAGCACCGATCATATCTACATATTCTTCAGTAGCCGCATTGAAGCCAACGCCTACTGGGCTCTTCTTAACTTCAGCTACAACTACGCTGCCTTCTAAGCCTGCATTTTCAGCAATCTGACGAACTGGTTCTTCTAATGCTCTTTCGATGATAGCAGCACCAGTCTTTACATCGCCAGCCAGAGTGCCAACATAATCAGCTACTGCAGGGATAGTATTAACCAGAGCCACACCACCGCCGGCTACGATACCTTCTTCTACAGCTGCCTTAGTAGCATTCAGAGCATCTTCGATTCTCAGCTTCTTTTCCTTCAGTTCTGTTTCTGTAGCAGCACCAACCTTGATAACAGCTACACCGCCGGATAACTTAGCCAGTCTTTCCTGCAGCTTTTCACGGTCGAAGTCAGAAGTAGTTTCTTCAATCTGCTTACGGATACCTGTGATTCTTGCGGTTACATCTTCCTTAGCACCAGCACCGCCTACGATAACTGTATTATCCTTGTCAACCTTTACGGAAGCTGCCTGACCTAACATGTCGATAGTAGTCTCCTTCAGTTCATATCCTAAATCGGAGGAGAGAACAGTTGCACCAGTCAGAACTGCGATATCTTCCAGCATAGCCTTTCTTCTTTCGCCATAGCCAGGAGCCTTAACAGCAACTACATCTACAACACCTCTCAGCTTATTTACAACCAGAGTTGCCAGAGCTTCGCCTTCGATGTCTTCAGCGATAACCAGCATCTTTCTGCCCATCTTCATAACCTGTTCCAGAATAGGAATCAGTTCCTGAATGCTGTTAATCTTCTTATCTGTAATCAGAATCAGTGGATTTTCCAGATTTGCAACCATCTTTTCAGTGTCGGAAACCATATATGCGGACAGGTAACCTCTGTCAAACTGCATACCTTCCACTACATCCAGAGTAGTACCTAAGGACTTGGATTCTTCTACAGTGATAACACCGTCACGACCAACCTTTTCCATTGCTTCAGCAATCAGTTCGCCAACAGCTGGGTCAGCTGCGGATACTGCTGCAACCTGAGCGATAGCATCCTTGCTTTCAACCTGCTTAGCAATCTTACCGATTTCACCTACTGCAACTTCTACTGCACCCTGAATACCCTTCTTCAGTTCCATTGGGTTAGCACCAGCAGCTACATTCTTGAAACCTTCGCGAATGATAATCTGTGCCAGCAGAGTAGCGGTAGTAGTACCGTCACCAGCTACATCATTTGTCTTAGAAGCAACTTCCTTAACAACCTGAGCACCCATATTT
>CAZLJV010000022.1:0-18102 GCA_964559965.1 uncultured Oscillospiraceae bacterium
GGGAGAGAATTAATAATTTAGTTATCGATGTTATCAAAAATAGCGATGGCAGGGACTCTATTTGTCAGAGCGATGCTTTTAAGGACGAACTGAATAGTCTTAGGACTTTTATGTTTGCCAATGTATATAAAAGCACGCTGGTGAAGAAGGAGGAGGATTTAGCTAAGGTTGAAGTGGTGATTAGCTCGCTTTATAACTATTTTCTCAAGAGACCTGACAGGCTTCCGGAGGATATGCGTCGTATCGCAAGGGAAGAGGGAAATGCAGTGGCGGCGAAGGATTATGTAGCTGGCATGACGGACAGATTTGCTCTGAATATATATCATGAGCTTTTCGTTCCGAAACGCTGGGGACATAAGATTTTATAAAAATTACAAAAAAGTTCATAAAGAAAAAAGGAAATAACCCATTTTTGTCGTATACTATTATAGTAGGAGTGTATAAAAATGGGTTTCTCTTTTAATCATTCAACAATTGAAGATTTGAAAGGTCAGATTAACATTGTAGATGTGGTCGGTCGTGTTGTGGCACTGAAGAGAGCTGGTGCGAATCACAAGGGTGTGTGTCCGTTCCATAACGAAAAGACACCGTCATTTGTAGTTTCGGAACAGAAGCAGATTTTTACTTGCTTTGGCTGCGGTGCAACTGGTGATGCCATTGGATTTACACAGAAGTATTATAATCTGGACTTTAATGAGGCCGTAGAAAAGCTGGCAGGTGAGTACGGGATTACGCTGAAGAGGAATCACTTCAATGAGGATCGTGAGAAGTACTATGAGATAAATAAGGAAGCTGCCAGATTCTTTTATCGTGCATTTACCGAGGGCAAGAATGCGGGTTATAGCTACATGAAGAATCGTGGGCTGGACGATGCTATATTAAAGAAGTTCGGCATCGGTTATGCAGATGAAAAGTGGGACAGCCTATACACTTTTTTCAAAAATAAAGGCGTAGATGAAAAGATTTTGCTGGAATTAGGTTTGATTTCAGAGAGTAAGGGGAAATATTACGATAAGTTCAGAAATAGAGTAATGTTCCCTATTATTAATACAAGTGGGAAGGTAATCGGATTTGGCGGACGAGCTATCGGTGATGATAATCCTAAATATCTGAACTCTCCAGAAAATAGGGTTTTCCAGAAAAAGAATAATCTCTATGCTTTGAATACCACTAAACAGGAAATCGGGCGTGATGGTTACGCAATTTTAGTGGAAGGTTATATGGATGCGATTTCCCTCTATCAGGGAGGGGTTCGAAATGTGGCGGCTTCGCTGGGGACTGCACTTACGGAGAACCAGACGAAATTGCTCAAGCGATATACGAAGAATGTGGTTTTATCTTATGACGCTGATGCGGCAGGTCAGAATGCGGCTATGCGTGGGATTGAAATTTTGAACCAGGAAGATTGTAAGGTGCGCGTGCTTCATGTGACGGACGGCAAGGACCCGGACGAGTTCATTAAAAAGAATGGACGGGAGGCTTTCCTCAAGCTGATAGATGGTGCGCTTCCGTATATCGACTATAAATTGAATTTTATTCGCAAAGGCATTAATCTGGAAACAGATGAAGGTAAGATTGATTATATTAAGGCTGCTGCCGGTGTGCTGAGAGAGCTTAGTCCGGTGGAAGCGGATGTATACATAAAGAAACTTTCGAAGAGTCTGCGTATTGCAGAAGGGGCGATTAAAATGGAGATCATGGGCGGTGCTTCCAGTGCTTCTAATGGAGGGCACGGAGGTCACGGCCAGCAATCTGCGGTGCCCCGGCAGCATGTGAGGGAGGAAGTTCGTGAGGATATGAGCAGCTTAGAGGCAAATGTGCTCAAGACTGTGCTCATGAATCCCCAACTCACAGAGAAGCTGCTCGATTACAGTGATATTCTCAGCAGTTCCTTGGCAAGCAAGGCGAGAGATATCTTGTTCGAGTTGTATGGTCTTCATGGTGATTTTCATTTGAACCAGCTGACGGATCGTCTTGAACCTGAAGAGAGCGAACAGCTTATTCAGAATCTGGATCAGATTGTTGTGGCGGGAAACGAAGAACAAGTTTTCCGAGAGTGTATCAACACTTGGCATATTCAGAAATTGACGCATCGTGAGCAGGATTTGATTACAAGGCTATCGTTGGCCGATGAGGAAAATAATACAGAAATAATACAAGAGCTGACGATGGAGTTAATGAAAGTGCAGCGAGAGATTAATTCATACGGGGGAAGAATGTAATGGCAACAGAAAAGAAAACAACGTCGAAAAATCAGCAGGCAGAATCTCAGGTTTCTCTGTCCCCTGCTGAAAGAAAACAAGAAGTTATAAACGAATTAACAGAAAAGAGTAAGGCATTAAAAGGCAAGCTGACTTACTCTGTGATTGCAGATGTTCTGGAATCTACAGATTTAGACAAGAATGCTATGGATGATATCTATGATGCATTAATGACTAAAGGTATCGAAATCATATCTGAAACTGAAAATGACATCGATGAGGATCTGCTCCTTGCTGACGATGCGGATTTCGACAGAGATCTGAGCAGTGACCCAGAGTTGGTTATGGACGAAGATGATGTGGATTTAGATTCCAGCATTCCTAAGGGCATCGCTGTAGATGATCCTGTAAGAATGTACTTAAAGGAAATCGGTAAAGTTCCGCTGCTTTCTGCTGATGAAGAAATCGAACTGGCACAGAGAATGGAGCAGGGTGATGAAGAAGCTAAAAAGCGTCTTTGTGAAGCTAACCTGCGTCTGGTAGTTAGTATTGCGAAACGTTATGTAGGACGCGGAATGTTATTCTTAGACTTGATTCAGGAAGGTAACTTAGGTCTGATTAAGGCTGTAGATAAGTTTGACTACAGAAAGGGATATAAGTTCTCCACTTATGCAACTTGGTGGATTCGCCAGGCGATTACTCGTTCTATCGCTGACCAGGCGAGAACAATTCGTATTCCGGTTCATATGGTTGAAACTATTAACAAGCTGATTCGTGTATCTCGTCAGCTGCTGCAGACTTATGGCAGAGAACCATCTCCTGAAGAAATCGCAGAAGAAATGGGCTTGTCCGTAGATAAGGTTCGTGAAATCCAGAAGATTGCACAGGAACCGGTATCTCTGGAAACCCCAATCGGTGAAGAAGAAGACAGCCATCTGGGTGACTTCATTCCAGATGATGATGTACCAGCCCCAGCTGAAGCTGCTGCATTTTCAATGCTGAAGGAACAGCTCGTAGAAGTTCTTGATACTCTTACTGAAAGAGAGCAGAAGGTTCTGAAGCTGCGTTTCGGTCTGGAAGACGGCAGAGCGAGAACACTGGAGGAAGTTGGTAAGGAATTCGATGTTACTCGTGAACGTATTCGTCAGATTGAGGCGAAGGCGCTGCGTAAGCTGCGTCATCCAAGCAGAAGCAAGAAGTTAAAGGATTATCTGGAGTAAAATTATGATACAGTTGTCACCACGTCTTGCAGTGATTGCAGATGAAATAAAGAAGGGGGAAACCATGGCGGACATTGGAACCGACCATGGTTTCCTTCCCCTTGCGCTTTGGGAGAGAAATGTGTGTCCCAAGGTAATATTAGCCGATGTTAATCAAGGCCCTTTAGATAAGGCGAAATCCAATGCGTCCAGCCTTTATCCCGATGCAAATTTCGATTATCGCTTAGGTGATGGTCTTCAGGTTATTGAGCCTGGAGAGGTTGATGCAGTTGTAATTGCCGGAATGGGCGGCACATTGATGACGGAAATCTTAGAAAAAGATTTAGAAAAGACATGGAGTTACAAGAAAATCATACTTCAGCCTCGAAAGGATATAGGGGAGCTGCGTTGGTGGATCTATAATAACTGTATGTCTATTACTAACGAGCAGCTTGTGCGTGAGAATAAGTATATTTGGCCTATTCTTACAGTAGAGCCTATCGAGAAGGCTTGCATAGGCAATTTAGGAAAAGAACGCATAGAGTGGGAATATCCAAGAAGACTTCTTGATTTTCTTAATCCTCTGACAGAAGAGTACATAGAAACTAAACTCAAGCTGGAAGAAGAGATTTTAGAAAGCATGGAAGCGGGAGAACAGAAGGGTGAAGCTCTCGTGCGTCAGCAAAACAGAGTTCGTTATATGAGGGATTTGCTGCGAGATATAAAAAAATCCCTTGACTGTAGGACAACAGAAGGGTAAAATAGTATGGTTGAACGAAATGAAGTAGTATCAATTATAGAAAGCTATGCTCCGCTGGATACTCAGGAAGCCTGGGATAATTCAGGTTGGCAGGTTCGACTTGCAAATGATGAAGTTGATAAGGTTCTCGTGTCCTTGGAAGTCAGCGAGGCTGTAGTCGATGAAGCTATAGAGTCAGGGGCTAAGCTGATTGTATGTCATCATCCTCTGCTATTTAGGGGAATTAAGTCGGTTGACCAGAAAACTGTTATGGGAAACATGATATGCAAGCTGATACAGAATGGAATCAGCGTATATGCGACTCATACGCCTTTTGATAAGTGCTCCGGCGGTAATAATGACTACTTGGCTAAATTGATTGGACTTGAAAATATTGAGATTATAGCGGGAGATGACACGCAAATCTGTCGAATGGGGATTCTTAAAGAAGAACGTTCCGTAGGACAGCTACTGCGTGATTTCGCTAAGCACGCAGGTCAGAAAGTTTCTGATTATCGTCTTGTAGGTAAGGGGAATCCTGAAGAAAGATTAGTCAGAACAATCGGCATGTGTACTGGTGCAGGTGCTGAGTTTAGTGAGATTGCCGCAGCCGCTGGCTGTGAGCTTTATCTTACAGGTGATGTTAAATATCACGAAGCGCAGCAGTTTTTAGAAAATGATATGATAGTTGCGGATTTAGGTCACTTCGGTTCCGAGCAGATTTTTACGGAAAATATGGCTCGGATTCTTGCAGGAGAACTTATAGGGCAACCTGTGGAGATTATTCGCTCCAAGGTTAATTTGAATCCGTTCCATAGCATGAAATAAGGGGGATTTCATCATATGAACTTCAAGAACAGAAAGAAAATGGTTAAAGCAGTTCGAATCATGGCATTGCTTCTGATAGTTGCTATGATTGCGACATATTCCATTCAGATATTTGCATACTTAATGTAAAGTACAAAAAAGTTAAAATTTTGGGTACAGCAGACAGTCGCGTGCGCTTTTGCGTATGAGGAAAGTCCGGGCTCCATAGGGCAAGGGTGCCAGATAACGTCTGGCGTAGGTAACTATAGGGAAAGTGCAACAGAAACATTCCGCCGAAACAGTTAGGCTGTGGTAAGGTTGAAATGGTGAGGTAAGAGCTCACCGGCAGTATGGAGACATGCTGGCCGTGTAAACCCCACCCGGAGCAAGACCAAATAGGGGCTAAGGGGAGCTGCCCGTTCCCTCCCGGGAAGGTAGGTCGCTGGAGCTTGTCAGCAATGGCAAGTCGAGATAGATGATTGTCAAATACAGAACCCGGCTTATAGCTGTGCCCAAATTTTATATATATTGACGAAGACATAGCACGTCGAGCGGCTGAGATGGCTGCATGATGTGCTATTTTTTCATGTTTTTCAATGTTAAGAATATTAACAGAATCTTAGCGGTTTCTTAACTTCCAATATGTGTTACTCCGCGTTATCATATTTGCAAATGCTTAATGCAAAGAGAGAGGTAACATCATGATTGCAGCAATTGTTTTATTCGCTATTACCTATGTGCTGATGTTGGCGTTTCAGAAGTATCGCCCGCATATTGCAGTCCTGTCAGCCGTCATCTTCATTTTGTCGGGGATGCTGCCGGTAGATCAGATTTTGTCGTCGCTGGACTTTAATGTACTGCTTATGATTGCAGGTATGATGGGGATAATTTCGCTATTTACAGATAGTAAGATGCCGGAGCTTTTAGCCGACCTTATTATGGAAAAGGTGCCTAATGTTCAGTGGGCAGCGGTGGCACTTGCATTGTTCGCAGGTATTATTTCTGCATTTGTAGATAATGTAGCAACTGTACTCATGGTTGCGCCTATTGCATTGGAAATTTGTAAGAAGTTAAATACTAATCCAGTCCCATTTATCATTGGGATTGCAGTTTCGTCTAATCTGCAAGGTGCGGCTACGCTGGTAGGTGACACTACTGCGATTTTGCTGGGTTCTGCATTAGACATGACATTTTTAGACTTTTTCTTTTATCATGGAAAACCAAGCATGTTTTTCATCGTAGAACTGGGAGCTGTTCTCTCAGCTTTAATTCTCGCTTTCATATTCCGTAAAGAGAAGGGTAGAATCCCTAAGTCGGAGACCAGAACGGAAGTTACCGACATGGTTCCTACTTATCTTCTGATTATCGCTATTTTACTCTTAATTGTGGCATCATTTATACCACATAACATTTCAATAATGAATGGTCTGATTTGCTGTGTAATTATGGTGATTGGCCTGATTTACAACTGGTTTAAGCACAAGAGCTGGGTCGCTATCATTCGTCCGCTGAAGGACATCGATTTCGATACTATCGAGCTTCTGTTCGGTCTGTTCCTCATGATTGGCGGCATTTCCAACATGGGAGTTATCGATGCGCTTGCTAACTTGCTTGCAACGCTGGGAGGGGACAACATATTCCTGCTTTATTCGATTATAGTATGGGCATCGGTTGTGATTTCTGCATTTATAGATAATATTCCTTATGTAGCTACAATGATTCCTGTTATTGCAGGCATTTCGGCTACGCTGGGTGTAGATCCTACGCCGCTATATTTCGGTCTTCTGTCAGGTGCAACGCTGGGCGGAAACTGCACACCAATCGGCGCATCTGCGAATATTGCGGGCATTGGGATTTTGAGAAGAGCAGGGAATACGGTTAAGAATGCTGACTTTTTCAGAATCGGTATTCCATTTACGCTGGTAGCTGTAATTCCGGCATACGTTTTCGTTTGGATTTTCTTCGGAGTGTAGCTGAAAATTAATATAGGTAAAGGTATGAAAATAGAAAAGCTACGGTGTTACCTTTCGGCATCACCGTAGCTTTCTTTATGTCTAATACTGCTTTACATCTAATGCTTCTACGAGCTTGATGTCAGTGTGCTTGTCGCTGAAATACTGCAGCGTAAACTGGTTTGCAAATAAGATGATTGGACGGCGGAAGTGGTCGAATACTAGCATTGTTCTGGAATCTAACATATCCTTGATTCTGTCGATTCCGTCGCTGTCTTCCGGATCCATGTCAATCCAACGAGCCACGCTGTAGTCGATACGATCCATACGGATTTCAGCATTGTACTCGTTCTTCAGTCTGTATTCGAAAACTTCAAACTGCAGCTGACCTACAGCACCGATTACAACTTCGTTATACTGATTTCTATAAACCTGAATTGCACCTTCCTGTGCCAGCTGGTCTACACCCTTCTGGAACTGCTTAGCCTTCATGGAATTCTTAGGAGAAACCATGGCAAAAAGTTCTGGTGGGAAGGTTGGCAGCGGTTCGAAGAAGAGTTCTTCTTTTTTATTCGTCAAAGTGTCGCCAATCTGATAGTTTCCGGTGTCGTAAATACCGATAATGTCGCCGGCAATAGCAGTTTCTACATTTTCTCTTTCGTTAGCCATCATCATAGTGGACTGAGCCAACTTCATTTCTTTTCCTGTTCTGGACAGTTTTACAGACATACCGCGCTCGAATGTACCTGAGCAAATTCTGAAGAAAGCAAGTCTGTCGCGGTGCGCAGGGTTCATGTTCGCCTGGATTTTGAAAATAAAGCCGGAGAAGAATTCGTCAGTAGGCTGAACTTCGCCAGTAGTAGTCTTTCTTGCGCCTGGGGCAGGGGACATATCCAGGAAGTGTTCCAAGAATGGGATTGTACCAAAATCTGCCAATGCGGAGCCGAAGAATACTGGAGACAGCTTACCTGCGGACACTAAATCCATATCGAATTCATTTCCTGCACCCTGAATCAGCTCGATTTCATCTCTCAGCTGAGAAAGGTTGTAGCCTGCGATTTCATCTTCAAGTTCAGGACCGAAAACGCCGTCTTCACCCAGGTGAATAGTCTTGCCGGCCTTATACAGATGAACTACATTATTCATGATGTCGTAGATACCTTCGAAGGTGAGACCGCTGCCGATAGGCCATGTTACAGGTGTAGAAGGGAGTCCCAGTACATCTTCCAGTTCCTGAACTAAATCAAACGGATCCTTAGTTTCACGGTCCATCTTGTTCACAAATGTAAAGATAGGAATGCCTCTCATGGAGCAAACCTTAAACAGCTTTTTAGTCTGTGTTTCTATACCCTTAGCGCCGTCGATTACCATTACAGCACTGTCTACAGATGTAAGGATACGATAGGTGTCTTCACCGAAGTCGTTATGACCTGGTGTATCCATGATGGAGACAACCTTACCGCGGTATTCAAACTGCATTACGGAGGAGGTAACGGAGATACCTCTCTGCTTTTCGATTTCCATCCAGTCAGATGTTGCGAACTTAGCATTTCTGCGGGCTTTTACTGTTCCGGCTTCACGAATGGCGCCGCCGTGGAGCAAAAGCTTTTCGGTCAGGGTTGTTTTACCTGCGTCAGGGTGAGAGATAATGCCGAAGATTCGTCTCTTATTGATTTCTTCTTGTCTTGTAGCCATATATTAAATCCTTTCATACTGATGCTTATCGCATCCTTTGACTGTTTTTCATAAAATTCCTATATTATCATACCATAAATCTTGCTTTTGTAAACCATTTATTGTATAATGCTTTTCGTGATTTTTTTATGTAAACAAGAAGACAAGTGAAGGAGGATATCAATGACAGAGAACGAACGTCTCGAAAATGACCGTATTGAACGGCTTACTGATGAGTTGGCCGAAAATGTAAAAAGTAATATACCGCCCTCTGAAAACAAGATGGGTACGGTCCCGGTAAAAAAACTCCTTTTGAGTATGGCATGGCCTGCAATTTTGTCCATGACCATCAATGCCCTCTATAATATTGTAGACAGTATATTCGTAGCGAAGGTGAGTGAAGATGCCTTTACTGCAGTATCTATCGTAAATCCGATTCAGATGCTTATTATTGCTCTTGCAGTAGGCAGCGGCGTGGGTGTAAACTCGCTGATTGCTCGTATGCTCGGTGCTAAGAAGCAGGAAATGGCAGACAAAGCGGCCAGCACAAGCATCTTTATAGGTTTATTCAACTATTTGATTTTCTTCTTAATTGGAGTAGTTGTAACTGTACCGTTTGTAAGTTCATATGCTGAAAGGGGAACTGAAATTTTCGATGCAGCCGTTACATATATGCGTATAGTTTGTATTGGCAGCTTTTTTGTTCATTTACAGATTCAGCTGGAAAAGGTTCTGCAGTCAACGGGAAACATGGTAGCACCTATGGTATGCAGCTTGACAGGTGCTGCTGTAAATATTGTATTTGACCCAATTCTTATCTTTGGTCTGCTTGGCTTCCCTGAGATGGGCGTAGCCGGTGCAGCAATCGCAACTGTATTCGGTCAGTTATGCAGTTTAATAGTTGGAATCATTCTTATGGTGAAGGGTGATCACTTAGTTAATATGCAGCTTCGTGGTTTTAAGCTGGACTGGCATATTGTAAGCGAAATCTACAAAGTTGGTTTCCCATCGATTATAATGCAGGCAATCGGATCATTTATGTTGATTTTCTATAATATGATTCTGGTAGCATATTCAACAACGGCAGTGGCAGTACTTGGTATATACTTTAAGATTCAGTCATTCGTATTTATGCCGGTAATGGGATTAAATCAGGGCGCAATGCCTATTATGGGATATAACTTCGGTGCGAAAAACAAGGCTAGATTGATGGAAACATATAAGTTTGGTCTGTGCATAGCGCTTGTCGTTATGGCACTTGGTTTCGTACTCTTCCAGGTAGCACCAACCATGCTTTTGGAAATCTTCGATGCATCAGAAGAAATGTTAGCAATGGGTGTTCCAGCGCTGAGAATTATCAGCTTCTGTTTCATACCTGCAGCATTCGGTATCTTAACATCGACGATTTTCCAGGCTACAGGCCATGGCGTACTGAGCCTCTTCGCATCGTTGCTTCGTCAGATGTTTGGTATCCTGCCTCTGGCATGGATTTTGATCCGCATCGGCGGTGTTACACTGTCTTGGGCGTCCTTCCCTCTGGCAGAGATGATGGGCCTTACATACGCAGCACTGGTACTTCGCTGGCTGTATAAGAAGGAGATTAAGGATTTATAGGAACTTGATTGAAAGATACGCAAATTATGACACCTTGAGTATAAGATTTTGGTATACTTAATTATCAAGTAAACTAATAGCGCATAGGGCATCTTGAATGACTGCCTTATGCGCTATTTTTTCGTTTCTCGTATAGTTTTTATAACTCTTCGAATTCTATTTCCTCTTCATAAAATTCTCTCGTTTCTGAGTCCATTTCCACCAAATCGAAAATCAGCGGATCTCGAATAAGGTGTTTCCAAACCGTATAAGTAGCCTGCACGAAGTCACGATTTAACTCCATGTGATCCTCTATCAGAGGGCAGCTGTATGGAAGCTCCTCGTGGTTGCGAATCAGGTGCAGTACACCGTCAGATGTGATATGCGGTGCCAGAGGATAGGTTCGGCACTGCAGCGGACGTTTTTCTCGCGGACAGACAGGTGGCGTCTTGCACCTAACAAAATATACGTTTCCGAACCATGATTCAGGAAATTCGTAGTCTTCGGCGCGCTCCACAGACCATTTGAGCCAGTCCTCCTTCTTGTTGTGGATTTTTTCTTCGCCGGGGTAAAGATAAATTCCCATTTCGTAATCAGTGTCATCATCGCCAGTTGAATCGTCTGGGCAGCTGCAGCAAGCAGCTTGACACAGCTGCCCGCAGTCATAATCGACCGGGGAAACCCGATCAAGAAGGCGGTAGATTGCCTTCCATGTACGCTTCTTAATTGTAGTCTTCATAGAATTGATTATAAAGTAGAATGTGTAAAAAAGCAAATAGAACATAATCGAAACATAATCAAACATATCTTAAGACATGTAAAAATGCAAACACTTTCTTAGCATTTTTTTAGCAGAATTTTTACATTTTTAACACCATCTTTACTTAAAAAGGATTTATAATATAGTGGTTATTTATCGTGGGTACTTGTGCCTGCTTAAAGTAAATAACATAGAAATAGAAATAGAAAAAGAGGTTGTAGATATATGAGACTTGGAATCGACGTTGGCTCGACAACTGTAAAGCTAGTTTTAATCGACGAACAGGGCGAGATTCAATATGCTAGATATGAAAGACATATGTCCAGCGTGTTTGAAAAAGTAAAAGAATTATTAAAAGAAATGATGGACGATAAAGGGGACTTACCAGTGCAGGTTGTAATTACCGGTTCTGGTGGTTTAGCTTTGTCTGAAAAAATACATGCTCGATTCGAACAGGAAGTTGTGACTTGCTCTCTGGCAGTAGAGAGACTTATTCCGCAAACTGATGTAGCAATCGAATTGGGTGGCGAAGATGCTAAGATTACATTCTTCGGTCAGAGCATCGAGCAGAGAATGAATGGTACATGTGCAGGTGGTACAGGTGCGTTTATAGACCAGATGGCTATTCTTCTTAATACTGATAGTAATGGCCTCAACGAAGCTGCTAAAGATTACAGCGTTATCTATCCAATCGCAGCTCGCTGCGGTGTTTTCGCAAAGACTGATATTCAGCCTTTAATTAATGAAGGTGCTCCTATTGAAAATTTGGCTGCATCTATATTCCAGGCTGTTGTAAATCAGACTATCAGCGGTCTGGCGTGCGGCCGCAGAATCAAGGGCAATGTGGCATTTTTAGGTGGTCCGCTTACATTTATGAGCGAGCTGCGTAAGCGTTTCATCGAAACCTTGGATTTATCTGAAGAACAGGTTATATTCCCAGACAATTCCAAGTTCTTCGTAGCGCTGGGGGCAGCCTACATGGCCGATTCCTGCGAGAAAGTGTCGTGCAGTGAGATTTTGCGCAGAATCGAAAACATAAATCCGGTGGAGGGCATGGCGACTAAGCGTGTCGAACCACTGTTCAGAAATCAGGAAGAATATGATGAGTTTAAGGCTCGTCATGGAAAGGCTAAGATTACCAGAAAACCGCTTGAAAATGCTAAAGGAGTTGTTTTCCTGGGGATTGATGCAGGCTCTACCACTACCAAGGCAGCGCTGATTGACCAGGATAAGAATTTGCTTTATTCATTCTACAGAAATAACGAGGGTAATCCGCTTGATGCGACTAAGGAGCTTTTGAATGATATTTATGCTAAGCTGCCTAAGGATTGCTATATCGGCAGAACTACTGTAACTGGATACGGCGAAGGCTTGATTCAGGCTGCGTTCAAGGCGGACGAAGGCATTATAGAGACTATGGCACATTATCATGCATCTGATGAATTTTTGCCGGGTGTTGATTTCATTCTGGACATCGGCGGTCAGGACATGAAGTGCATGCGCATAAAAGACGGCGCTATTTATAATATTATGCTTAATGAGGCTTGTTCCTCCGGTTGCGGTTCCTTTATCGAAACTTATGCTCGTTCTGTAGACATGAAGGTTCAGGACTTCGCAGAGGTTGGTCTGTTTTCTCAGAGCCCTGTGGATTTAGGTACTCGCTGTACTGTTTTCATGAATTCCATGGTTAAGCAGGCTCAGAAAGAGGGCGCAACTATCGGTGACATCGCTGCGGGTCTGTCTTATTCTGTAATTAAAAATGCTTTATATAAAGTTATCAAACTTCGCAATCCGGAAGAAGCTGGCGAGAAGATTGTAGTTCAGGGCGGTACTTTCCTGAATGAATCTGTACTTCGTGCCATCGAAAAGGTGCTGGGTCGTGAAGTTGTTCGTCCTGATATTGCAGGAATTATGGGTGCTTATGGCTGTGCTCTTTACTCTAAGGAAAACTGGTCTGAAGGGGCGGTTTCCACTATCGCTGATGCAGATGATCTGCTGGCTTTCGCTGCGGGAACGATTAACTCTCGCTGCAACAGATGCGAAAATCGCTGCATGCTGACAATTACTAAGTTTGAGGACGGTCAGCGCTATATCACAGGTAATCGTTGTGAAAAGGGTGCAGGCAAGCAGGAAAGTGATAATCCGCTGCCTAATCTTTATGAATACAAACTGAAGCGCCTGTTCGACTATAAGCCGCTTATGACTCAGCAGGCAAAGCGTGGTCATGTGGCTATTCCGAGAGTTTTGAACATGTACGAAAATTATCCTTTCTGGTTCACATTCTTTACTAAGCTGGGCTATAGAGTAGTTCTTTCGCCTATGTCTACTAAGGAATTGTACGAAAAGGGTATTGATACAATTTCTTCTGATACAGCATGCTATCCAGCGAAGATGGTTCACGGTCACATTAAGGCACTGGTGGAAGCAGGCGAAAAGTGGATTTTCTATCCTTGCATCAACTATGAGCAGGTGGAAGATGAAAGTGCGCCTAACCACTATAACTGTCCTGTAGTTGCAACTTATCCAGAGGTAATTGCAAACAATATGAATGAGCTGTTCGAAGAACATGGGGTTACATTTACTCACGACTTTTTGCCGTATGATGATGATAAACGCTTAGCAAAACGTATGGTCGAGGTGCTTTCTGGCCGCGGAATTTCTGCTAAGGAAATCAAGGATGCGGTTGCTGCAGCAAGAGAAGAACAGAACCGTTTCAAGGCTGATGTGGAGGCTGAAGGTCTTCGTGCTATTAAGTATGCTGAGGAACACGGTAAGAAGGCTATTGTGCTGAGCGGTCGTCCTTATCATCTGGACAAGGAAATAAATCATGGTATAGATAAGATGATTACTTCTTATGACATGGTTGTTTTATCAGAAGACTCCGTATGTAAGTTAGGTAATCTGCCTAGACCTATTCGAGTTTTAGACCAGTGGGCTTACCATTCAAGACTGTATAAGGCTGCTGATTATGTGGGAACTCGTGATGATATGGAAATGGTTCAGCTGAATTCATTCGGCTGCGGCGTAGATGCTGTAACTACCGATCAGGTTGAAGAACTGCTGGAAAACTCCAACAAGTTATATACCGTTCTGAAAATCGACGAAGGAACTAATTTGGGTGCTATCCGTATTCGTATCCGCTCTCTGAAGGCAGCTATGGAAGAACGAGAAAAGCATCATGTAAAGGCTAAACACAATGCTAAACCGTTTGAGCGTGTTGTCTTTACCGAAGAAATGCGTAAGGATTATACGCTGCTGATTCCGCAGATGTCACCAATTCACTTCAGATACTTAGAAGTAGCATTTAAGTCCTGCGGCTACAATGCGATTGTACTTCCAACTGTAGATAAGCATGCTGTGGACGAAGGCTTGAAGTATGTAAACAACGATGCTTGCTATCCAACGCTGGTTACATTAGGTAAGATGATAAGTGCGCTGAAGTCTGGAGAGTACGATTTAGACCGCACTGCATTAGTGATGTCCCAGACCGGAGGCGGATGTCGTGCGTCCAACTATATCGCTTTGCTGCGTAAGGCTTTGAAGGATCTGAACATGGAACAGGTTCCTGTCGTTTCGTTTAATACTGTAGGGCTGGAGGCTAATCCGGGCTTTAAGATTGATTTAGATATGGGCAAGAGACTGATTATCGCTGCTCTGTATGGCGACTTGTTCCAGAGACTGCTCTATGCAACCAGACCTTATGAAGTTGAACCTGGTGCGGCAGAGGCTTTGCAAAGATCTTTCGACGACAGAATTTTCGAAAACTGCAAGGACGGAAAGTTCAGTACATATAAGAAGATGATGGGTGAAATCGTAGAAGCCTTCGACAAACTGCCTCTCAGAGATGTAAAAAAACCTCGTGTGGGTGTCGTAGGTGAAATTCTGGTAAAGTATCATCCGGACGCAAATAACAATATCGTAGATATAATCGAGCGTGAAGGTGGGGAAGCTGTAGTCTTAGATTTGATTGATTTCTTCCTGTATGGTATGTACAGCAAGAAGTTTAACTACGAAAAGCTCTCAGGCTCTTATAAGCAGTATAAGTTTAATCAGGCGGCTATTGCGCTTGTGGAATGGTTCCGTAAGCCTATGCGTGCGGCTTTGAGAAACAGCAAGAGATTCGATGAACCGTCATATATCGATCATGTGGCTAAGGAGGCTTCGTCTATTGCTTCTACTGGTAATCAGTGCGGTGAAGGCTGGCTGCTTACAGGTGAAATGATTGAGCTTATCAAGTCTGGTGCTGAGAATATAGCTTGTCTTCAGCCTTTTGCATGTCTTCCTAACCATGTAACTGGTAAGGGAATGATGAAGGCTCTGCGTGAACAGTATCCATATGCAAATATTGTGGCTATCGACTATGACCCAGGTGCCAGCGATGTAAACCAGCTGAATCGTATTAAGCTGATGATGGCAACTGCGCATAAAAATTTAGCAAAGAAGGAAGCGGAAGGAAAATAGGGCAGGGAAATAGGTTTAGGAAATATATTGTAAAATTTCGTTAAAGAAATTTCTCTGGAGGTGTTGAAATTTTTTCGCCGCTATTGTATAATAATCACGCTGAAAAGATAAATTAAAAGGTTAGGAGGTGTCTCCATGGGAAGACACGGTACAATTGCTGGCAGAAAAGCAGCACAGGACTCTAAAAGAGCCGCTTTATTCACTAAATACGCAAGAGCAATCACAGTTGCAGCGAAAGACGGTGGAGATCCTGAATACAATTCAAGTTTAAGACTGGCTATTGAAAGAGCTAAGGGCATTTCAATGCCTAATGATAATATTACCAGAGCAATCAAGAAGGGTACTGGCGAATTAGCTGGTGAAACTTATGTAGAACAGTCCTTCGAAGGTTATGGTCTGGCAGGTGTAGCAGTTATCGTTGAAGCGCTGACTGATAACACAAACCGCACGACTTCTTCTGTTCGTGCAGCATTCGATAAGTATGGCGGAAATTTAGGTACACCAGGATGTGTATCTTACATGTTCTCCAGAAAGGGCGTAATCATAATCGAAAATGATGAAGATGCTGAAATTGATGAAGATGCATTAATGGAAGCAGCTCTGGAAGCTGGCGCTGATGACATGATTGTTCACGAAGACAGCTTCGAAATCGTTACAGAACCTGCTGTTCATGCAGAAGTTCACCAGGCACTGATTGATGCTGGATATGAACTGCTTGAATCTGATGTGGAATATGTTCCTTCTATGGAAGCTACTCCAACAAACCCAGAAGATATCAAGAAGCTGGCTAAGATGATTGAAGTTCTGGAAGATAACGATGATGTGCAGAAGGTTTATACAAATTGTGCCATCGACTTATTTGAAGAATAATCTGCAATAGTCAGATTATAATAAACAACAGCATAGTTTCCTGAATTATTCGTTGAGGATTTATAATTGAACCTACACTTACGCTATGGGAACTCGGGTTTCCTCGCTGATGTCATGCCCCCATTATGGCCAGGGGAAGGCAGATGCAGGAATAGAGTACCCACCTATCGGATCGATAGGGCGTCAATTATTGCCTTGACGGTAATTCGGGGCTAATTTCCAACACTTTAGGGTGTTGGATTTTTTTATGCTTACCACTAAAGTATTGCCGGCACCGCCGCCTGCAGATTTAGCATATTTGTTTGTTTGAAAAGAAGCTCTATTTGAAGTATAATAAATTTAGATAATAAACTTGTCATTGCGTGAGCAGGATAAAGGAATAGACAAAACCGCTAAAATGTTATAAAATTAAATGATATTGCTTTTAGAGCACATAGCAAATAGCAAAAAGAAAAGGATGAGAACATGGGGAAAAGGATAGTTATTATCGACGGAAATAGTTTAATCAATCGAGCATACTATGCGATGCAGAGACCTATGATTACTAAAGAGGGAATATATACACAGGGAATCTACGGCTTTATAAATATGCTGCACAAGTTGGAAGGTGATTATGAACCGGAATATATTACAGTAGCATTTGACCTTAAAGCTCCTACTTTCCGACATCTGGAATATGATGCATACAAGGCAGGCAGAAAGCCTATGCCGCCTGAACTGGTTATGCAGATGCCGCTGCTGAAAAATGTGCTTCATGCCATGAACATAGAAACGCTGGAGCTTGAAGGCTTCGAAGCAGATGATATTATAGGTACGGTGGCCAGACAGGCAGAAGAACAGGGGCTAGAGCCACTGATAATAACAGGAGACCGAGATGCGTTACAGCTTGCATCGCACAAGACAAGCGTGCTGATAACGAAGAAGGGAATCACTGATTTCGATTTGTTCGATTATGATAAGATGATGGAAGTATATAATCTGACACCGACTCAGTTCATCGACTTGAAGGGGCTGATGGGGGATAAGTCAGATAATATACCTGGTATTCCAGGCGTTGGTGAAAAGACAGCAGGCAAACTTCTGGATCAGTTTGGTTCTATAGAAGAAATGCTGGCTAACACAGATCAGATTTCTAATGCGAAACTTCGCACAAAAGTAGAAGAAAATGCGCAGATTGCTATGATGAGCAAGCGCCTTGCAACGATAAATACTCAGGTGCCTTTGGAGCTGGACTTCGATAGATTGAAAAAAGAAGAGCCGAACTATCCTGAGCTTATGGAATTATATACAAAGTTAGAATTTAAGAGCTTCCTAAAAAAGTTAGATGTGAAAAACGTAGTCGCAGCTGCACCTGAAGCGGTGCTTGAAGTTCGCGAGATGAAAAAACATATTGTCAAGAGCGCTGGCGAGTTGAAACTGCTTGACGAAATAGCAGACAATTCTTCCGTTATGCTGAAGGTGTTCAGTGATTTTGGACATGTGCAGCAGCCTGTTGTAGAAGGTATATTCATCGCTTTTGGCGCAGACGCATACTATATCGACTGGGAGGCAGCTGGCGCACAGGCTGTTATCGAAAAGTTAAACGAAAAGAAATTCGCTTACTACGGCCACGACCTTAAAGACGATTTCTATGCCCTTATGTACTATGGACTTACTGAGTGCAGAACAGGATTCGACACAGCGATTGCAGGTTACGTTTTAGATGTTTCCAAGAGCAAGTACGACCTAAAAACCATGGCTATGGAGCAGCTTCAGATATCTATTGCGTCCATGGACGAGTTCATGGCAGAGAACGGTCAGATGGACCTGTTCTCTTCACCAGATGCGAAATATCTTGATTACAGCA
>CAZLJV010000023.1:0-17190 GCA_964559965.1 uncultured Oscillospiraceae bacterium
TGCCGTAGTTCCCAGCAAAATCCGCAAGTTCAATGCTATTCGACTTGGTGCTGAGGCTATCTCAGGCGGGGATCTGACATACAAGATTCCAATCAATTTAGGTCGCAGCGGCGTACCTGATGAGCTGGACCTACTTGCACAGAACTTGAATCACATAGGCGATGCACAGCAGATTGCAGTTGCAAATGAGCTGAAAAACCAGCGCATGAAGACAGAGCTTATCTCCAATGTGTCCCACGACTTAAAAACACCTCTTACATCTATGTCTGCGTATGTGGATCTATTGAAAAAAGAGGGTCTGGACAGCCCAAATGCAGCTGAATATTTAGATATTGTAGATCAGAAAACTCAGCGTCTGAAGGTTCTTACAGAAAACCTGTTTGATGCAGCCAAGGCCTCAAGCGGCTCGATTCCTGTCAGTTTAGAGGATATAGATTTATCTGCTCTTGTCACTCAGTCCTTAGCAGAGATGGATGAAAAACTTTCTGAAAAAAATCTGCAAGTAATAGTGGGAAATGAATGTGCAGCAGATACTAATGGATGTCATGTTTACGCAGATGGACAGCTGCTCTGGAGAGTTATAGAAAATCTCCTCGGAAATGTGAGCAAGTATGCGCTGGAAGGCAGCAGGGTATATGTTCAGATAAGCAAGATAGTGTCGAGCAGAGAAGAATGTGCAAGCAAGGTGATTTTGCAGGTAAAAAATATATCTAAGGACCAGCTTAATATCCCGGCAGATGAGCTGATGGAACGTTTTAAGCGTGGTGATGATTCCAGAAATACTGAAGGAAGCGGTCTTGGACTTGCAATTGCCAAGGATCTGACTGCTCTCATGGGCGGTGTTTTCGAAATCAGCATCGATGGGGATCTTTTTAAGGCTTCAGTAGTTTTGAATGAGTATAAGGATTCATAGATTGAAGTCCCGTTCTTTTTAGTGTATAATTAAATACATGGAAAGGACGGTAAAAAGATGAAAGAAGTTTTTATTAAGGATTTGAGAAAAGATCAAGAAGTAGTAGAATTCTTCATGGTCAAGAGCAGTGCTGTTAAGACTGGTTCCAACGGCAAGCAGTATCTGGATGTTACATTGGGCGATAAAACCGGTGAGCTGTCGGGTAAAAAGTGGGATGTAAGCGATTCTGAATATCCGTCACTGGTAGACATAAAGGAAAAAGACATAGTTAAAGTTAAGGCAGTCATCACGGAGTGGGCTGGACAGCTGCAGTTTAGAGTTCTGCGCATTCGCAAGGCTAATGAACAGGACGGAATGAAGATGAAAGACTTCGTAAAGGCAGCGCCGGAAGAGCCTGCTGAAATGTATGATTTTATCTACAGCGTGGCAGAAGACATGAGTGATGACCAGCTGAAAGCGTTGTGCATACGGATTTTGACGGAAAACAAAGAGAGACTTCTCTATTATCCGGCAGCATCTAAGAATCATCATGCGCAGCTTGGCGGACTGTTATATCACATGAAGCGCATGCTCATGACAGGGCAGCGTGTTTGTGAGGTTTATACTAATTTGAATAAGGATATGGTGCTGACTGGCGTAATTCTTCATGACATGGAGAAACTTAATGAAATCGATGCTGATGTAGATGGTATCGCCAGCGGTTATTCATTCGAGGGACAGCTCTTGGGGCATTTGATCCAGGGCGTGAAGATGGTAGACAGAGTTGCTCTGGAAATGGGCATGGATCGTGAGAAGGCACTCATGCTGGAACACATGATACTGTCGCATCATTATGAACCTGAGTTCGGAAGCCCTAAGAAGCCGCTTTTCCCAGAGGCAGAGGTGCTGCATTATCTGGATATTTTAGATGCTAGAATGTTCGATATGCAGGCGGCTTTAGAGGCTACTGCTCCAGGAGAATTCAGCGATCGCATATGGACGCTGGACAATAGAAAGCTGTATAAACCAATTAATGGATAGGCAGGTGAGCTTATGGTTAAGATGCCGAAAGAAGTAAACAAGATTATGAAGACGCTGGATAGCGCAGGATTCGAGGCATTTGTATTTGGAGAATGCGTGCGTGACAGCCTGCTTGGAAAGGATTTTTTTGGATGGGACATAGCCACCTCTGCCACTGGCGAAGAGGTGGCGGCAGCCTTTCCTGATGGAAAGATTGTAAATGAAAAGTATTCCATTCTGCGCCTTGAGTATATAGATGAGATCTATGATGAAAATGGAGAGTTCGTAGGAGAAGAAGGCATAATCGCAGACATCGTTCCATATCGGGGAGAAGCTAATATTGAGGCTCAGCTTGAAAGAAAAGATTTCGCCATAAATGCCATAGCTGACAGTCCAAACAGAATCGTGGATCCGTACCACGGGCGTGAAGACATAAAAAGCAAGCTGCTGCGGACGGTTGGAGATGCAGATAAACAGTTTGCTGAAAATCCAATTCAGATGATGCGAGCTATGCGTTACGCAGGCGAATATGGATTTGATCTCCATAGAAGCGTTTATGAAGCGATTTGTAAGCACCATATGCTGCTTGACACAGTGAAAAGAGAGACACTGCGAGATGAGTGGATAGCGCTCATAGGCTCAGATTTTGCGGGGAAAGCCTTGTCCATGGTCATGGACACAGGCACGCTCGATGTGATTCTCGGTGAGGATGCTGTTGCCCACTTATCAAAACGTGAAATGAGCGACCTTACTGTGCTGTGCCAGAATATAGACAAGACGCAAACTGTAGCTGAACGCAGATTGGGGCTTTTTTACAGCGTAATCGATAAAAAGCGTGCGCTGCCTTCTATTGAGAAGCTGAGGTATGATGATGAGCTTCGTTTGCATCTGGAAGATGCTGTGCTGGATATGGCGAAATTGTATTTCGTGGCACGGAAGCCTGAATTAAAAAAGTTCATCTATAACAAGGGCTGGGACAGATACAATTACATGGCCAGCTTGGAAAAAGCACAGCGAATCGTATTTGATTACTTCAATGAAACGAAAATCAAGAGCAAAATGTACCTTCTCGACGAGATTAAGATGTACAGAGAGCCGATTTTCGAGGACGACTTAGCCATAGACGGAAACGATCTGATGGAGGCTGGAATATGCAAAACATCAGAAGATGCAGCGAAGATGCTGAAAATGCTCGTAGAGGAGCTGCATGTCCATCCGAAAAAAAATACGCGCAATGAACTTTTTGCACTGGCGAAGAAGTATAAAACCTTCAAGCCTTTAGCATGGACGAGAGGAATACATTGGATACGTTAAAGGAAGAAATTACTAAAATTAGCCAGGTCACCCCAGAGGTGACCTTGTTTTTACGCAATCTTGGATTTTCCAATTACTACATTATTAAAATATACAATCTGGTTGGAGATGCTGCCATTGCGCTGACGGAGGACAATCCATACTGGCTTTTGGACGAATTCAGTCACATGGGATTCAAGAAGATTGACGAAGCGGCCGAAAAGCTGGGCGTGGCTCGCGACAGCGAATATCGAATTCAAAGCGGAATTCAATACGGACTTCGCAGCTATATTTCAGAGGGGCACAGCTTCGCACCGCTAACAGAATTATGCGAAAAAGTGGCTGAATTTCTGGAACTCCAAACATCGCTTATTCGCGATGTGATTGAAGACATGGCGCTGACCGGCAATATGCAGATGAGCACACTTGACGGAACGACGGTAGTGTATTTTTATGGCTATTATAAGGCTGAGTGCGTAATCTGCGGCAAACTTGCAGACTTGGCAGATGCAGAAGAACTGAAACCTGTTGCAGATGATGTGAATATGGAATTCTTTCTCCGCAAAGCAGAAGCTGCCAGCGGTATTCCTCTGTCTCAGGTTCAATCTGATGCGGTGCGTCAGGTTCTGAAAAATGGAGTGTCCATAATCACAGGTGGCCCGGGTACTGGTAAGACGACTATAATCCAGACGATTTTGCGTATAATTCGGGATTGCGGGCAGAAGGCTGCTGTGGCAGCACCTACCGGCAGGGCGGCTAAGCGAATTATGGAATCCTCCGGTGTCTACGCATCGACAGTTCATAGGCTGCTGGAATATTATTATGATGAAGGTGTCCACAGCATGGCATTCGGCAAGAACCGCAATGAGCCTTTAGATGTGGATGCTGTCATAATAGACGAGGCATCCATGCTCGATGTGCTTTTGACAGGGGCGCTTTGTGATGCGCTCAAGCCCGGAACAAGACTCATACTTGTGGGTGATGCCGACCAGCTTCCTTCTGTGGGAGCAGGAAATGTGCTGGAAGATTTAATTAACAGCGGATATTTCTTGACGGTACATCTTACTGAAATATTCAGACAGGCGGGGGAAAGCAAGATTGTGGCAAACGCCCATAGGATAAATGATGGCCTTTATCCGGTTTTCGGTGGAGATTTCAGCTTGATTGAAGGTGATAAGCAGGCTGAAATACTTGATAAAGTAACGAAATTGGCGGCTGGATATCCGCTGGATCAGGTGCAGGTTCTGACACCGGTGAGGAAAGGTATCTTAGGCAGTCACAACTTAAATCTTCACCTCCAAAATGCATTTAATCCGCCGAGAGAGGGCATAGCAGAGATGAAGTTTGGACAGCGGACTTTTAGAGTTGGAGACCGCATAATGCAGCTTAAAAACAATTATCGCATGGAATTTAAGCGGCTTGTAGGTAAAGACGGCAAGGGTGTCTTCAACGGTGAAACGGGAACTATTACGGCTATAGATGCAGAAATGTCTAAGATAACTGTAAATTATGATGATGACAAGTGGGTTGAGTATCCATATTCTCAGCTTGATGAGATTGAGCTTGCATACGCAGTTACTGTTCACAAAAGTCAGGGCAGTGAATTTCCGGTGGTTATCATACCTATGAGCTGGTTTCCACCAGTGCTTGCGACGAGGAATTTAATATATACTGCCATAACGAGGGGGAAAAAGCAGGTATATATCGTCGGCAGACAGGATTATCTCAATGCCATGGTGGACAACAATCAAAACCGTCATCGCAATTCCGGTTTACAGACGAGACTGCACACAATGTATGAGGGAATATAGAATATAGGGGGTATAATGAAAAATTGGATTGTAGATTTTTTCTTTCCGTGGGGAACATACTGCATCTGTTGCGGTAATTATATAGATTCTAAGAGATGCTATCTTCTTTGCGACCATTGCATAAGGACGATTACATGGGGTAATGTGAACATTGAGCCGGAGTCGCTGAAGGACAATTCTTTTACAGGTTCTGAGGCTGCAAGGCTGCTCAAAGAAGGTGAAATTGGAATCGATTCAATCCGTGCCTGTATGAAGTATGGGCTTTATGAGAGAAGAATCATATTTGAGCTGAAGTACAACAGGCATACTTATGTGGCCAGAGTAATAGCAAAGATTTTAGAAGACCGCATAAAAAATGATCCTGAAGCAGCTGAACTCCTTGAGGCTGACTATATAGTGCCGGTTCCCATGTATAAGGGCAAGCAGCGTCAAAGAGGTTTCAATCAGGTGGAAAAGGCAGCACGCCATTTAGGCAAGGGCCTTGGGATACCTGTTTTGGGGCAGGGCTTAGTTCGCCGTGAGCATACGGCAGCCCAAAGAAGCGTGGAAGGAAAAGACCGTCTGGCAAACCTGTCGGGGGCTTTCTGCGCAGGTTTTGCTGGGAAATGGGGAAAGAAAAAGCCTGTGGAAGATTACGTTCGTGGAAAAAGCGTGATTCTCATGGATGACATATTTACTACTGGTGCCACGGTGATTCACTGCAGCCGTGTGCTGAAGGAAGCAGGGGCTTCCAAGGTTCATGTGTTGGTGCTGGCTACGGGAAATGACCATGCGGAAGGTTTTTTCGATTAAATTTGCTTGTTTACTTGCAAAATATGCGAAAATCATGTAGAATAGACAGGAATTGCTTAGGTCTGTGGTTGAAAATCCAAGCCAGGTGCGGGCAAAAGGATCCACGTAAGCCGTCACGCAGGAGTCGGGCGGTGATCATGGCGTACCTTAGAAGTAAGTCCTCCGAAAATCGGGTAAAGGCAGGTGTGGGGGCAAAGACCAGGTCAGCTGAGCAATTCTTTTTTTGTGCAGTAATAAGGGTGCTATAATTTTGTCTGTTATGTAAAATTTAGTGGTAATTTAACGATATATGTGGTATAATACATTTACAAAGTTGAAGTTTGCACAGACCGGATGGGCTGTACAAATGCCGAACCCTTTCAGGGCGTCTGTCGTGCAGACGAAAAGGAGGTTGTCATATGAAGATTATCGTAACAGGAAAGAACATTACCATCAGTGAAAAGATTCAGGATGCTATTGATCGTAGATTTGAGAAACTCGGAAAGTTTTTTGCTGACGATATACAGGCAAATATAGTGATTCATCCAGAAAGAGACAAGGTTAAGATGGAAGCTACCATCGTAACTAAGGGTACTATCTTCAGAGCTGAGGATGTGTCGCAGGATATCTTTGACAGCATCGACATCGTTGCAGACAAGTTATCCAGTCAGATGAGCAAATACAAGGGCAAACTGCAGAAGAGAAATAAGTCCGGAGAATCTGTTCGTTTCGAGATGATTCCCGAAGTACCAGATGAAGAGAAGGCTGAAGAGGCTAGAATCGTAAAGTCTAAGAAGTTCCAGTTAGTTCCTATGAAGCTGGACGAGGCTGTAATGCAGATGGAACTGCTGCAGCACAATTTCTTCGTATATCTGGATCAGGAAACTGACAGCGTAAGCGTTGTTTACAAGAGAAACGATGGAAACTACGGTGTGGTAGAAACTACATATTAGAATTTAACGGTGTCCAACCGAAAAGAAGATAACATTGAGATTATGACAGAAGAGGGTGCGCTGCTTCGGCAGACACCTTCTTCTGTTTTTTCGTCTCTTCTACTTGAAAAACACACACTTTTACAGTAGAATAGAATTGAATAAGTGTGAGAGGAACCGTGTTATGAAAGAGTTTGTAGAAAATTTAAGTACAGGAATCGGAATTACTGATATATTGGATATTTTATTGGTGGCATTCCTGATATACAAGGTATTAGGGTTTATAAGGGAAACTCGTGCAGAGCAGCTTGCTAAGGGGCTTTTGATATTCTTCTTAGTTACGCTGGGATCTCTGCTATTTAACTTGCATACGCTTCACTGGATTTTATCCAATGTGATGACAGTAGGTCTGTTGGCCCTTGTAATAATATTTCAGCCAGAACTGCGAAGAGCGCTGGAACACTTAGGCCGAAGTAAGATAACCACAGTATTCGGGCAGGTGGATAAGGAAGATGCTAAGCAGATGATAAACGAATTCGTCTGCGCTATTGAAAGCATGTCCGCATCAAGAACAGGGGCTTTGATAGTTATCGAAAGAGAAACGCTGCTCAATGATATTGTGGAAACCGGAACTGTTATAGATTCGGTAGTTTCAGAGCAGCTTATCGGAAATATATTCTATGAGGGATCACCTCTTCATGATGGTGCGCTGATCGTTCGTGGAGACAGACTGTATGCTGCGGGCTGCGTTCTTCCTTTGACGCAGAACAAGCAGCTGAGTAAGGAGCTGGGAACTCGTCACCGTGCCGGAATTGGTATTACGGAAAATTCCGATGCGCTGACTTTGATAGTATCTGAAGAAACAGGTGTTATTTCTATAGCTAAGGATGGCAAGCTGACTCGCTTCTTAGATATAAAGACGGTAGAAAAGACGCTGCTTAATATCTATTTGGAAGAAGAACAGGGAAATCCAGTGAAAAATAAAATTACTAAAGCACTGAAGGGGGTAAAAAATGCTAAAGAATGATAGAGTAAATTTCATCCTCGCGCTTTTAATTGCAATCGGCTTATGGACTTATGTGATGGTGGAAGTAAATCCGTCTAAAACAAGCACTATTAAGGATGTGCCTATTACATTCCTCCATGGCGAAACGCTGGAAGATGAAGGTCTGGCCCTCCTTTCTGTCAGTGAAAATGAAGTGGATGTAACCATAAAGGGTAAGGTCAGCGACATTAAGAAAGTAAAGAAAAATGATATAAAGATATATGCGGATTTGGAAGGCTACAAGGCTGGTGAGCATACTATTCGTCTGCAAGTTGGAAGAATAGATGATGTAGAAATCGAATGCAAACAGAAGATTACCATAACTGTAGAAGATTTGGTAACCGAAGAAAAGCCTGTAGAAGTGACCATAACAGGCGAGATGAACGATGACAAGGAGCCATATATCGTACAGTCCAGCCCTCAGACCGTTAAGGTTACAGGTGCTAAGACTCTTGTAAATAGCATAATTAAGGTGAATGCGCCTTTAGATGCAGAAAAAGTAGGCAGTGAACTTAAAGCATTTACAGTTAATCTGAAGCCTGTAAATCGTCTCGGAGAAACTGTCAAAGATGTAAAACTAAGTGAAGACAGCGTATCCGTATCTGCAGTAAATCTTAGCAAGAAGACTGTAAAGCTGAATGTCCCTCTGATTGGCGAAAACATTCTTAATCTGGAACGAGAGATTACAGTACCTAAGACTATAACCATTAAGGGCATGGATTCTGATTTAGCAGGCGTTTCATCTATTACAGCAGAGACAGTGAACCTTTCTGATGTATACAAAGATGTATTTATACCTGTAGTTCCAATCCTTCCAGAGGGAATCGAAATCGCAGCCAACTCGCAAAATCTGCAGATTCAGGTTTCTGTTAAAGGCATGGGAACTCAAACTTTTGAATATAGTAAAGATGCAATCATCGTGGAAGGTGTGCAGGAAGATACTGTGGTTTCCATAGATGATGTGAAGATACAGCTGAATGTAACGGGAAAGGAAGCTGTTATAGAGCGTTTGAATGCCGATGATTTCAGTTTCTCTGTAAATGTGAGAAATTTGAGACCAGGAGCTCATGATGTTGTAGTTCACTGCAAATATGAAGCTGAATTGTATCAGGTTGAGTATACACCTAAGGTTATTACCATTGTAATATCTTCTAATGATGTTGGAGATGAAGATGGTGATGACGAAAGTGGAGATTCTGATTCTGATGCAGATAACAAGCAGGATTCAGATGCTGTGTCTGGAGAACATAACAGTTCAGGAGCGCAGATAGATGAAACGGAAGATGAATAAGAGTTAGTTTGAAATAAATATGGAGGAAAAGGAATGGGCAGATTATTCGGAACAGATGGAGTAAGAGGAGTTGCCAACAAGGAACTCACTCCGGAGCTGGCCTTCAAACTTGGTAAGGCTGGGGCACATGTCTTAAAGAAGAAAAATGACAGACCTATTATCATAATCGGAAAAGATACACGCGTTTCCGGTGACATGCTGGAATCAGCATTGACGGCAGGTATATTAGCAGTAGGCGGAAATGTTATCAGAGTGGGCGTAGTTCCTACTCCGGCAGTAGCATATCTGACTAAGCTGTATCAGGCTGATGCAGGGATTGTAATCAGTGCGTCACATAATACTTTTGAATATAACGGAATCAAGTTTTTTAACGGTGAAGGTTTCAAACTGGACGACCTGCTGGAAGAAAAAATTGAAGATATTATCATCAGCAGTGTTGATGTGAACAGCCATATTACAGGTGAAAAGGTGGGTAAGTGCTTGGAAGCAGAAGAAAGTGCAGCCGACCTGTATGTTAAGCATCTCCTTGAGACTGTAGACTACAGACTTGATGGTAAGAAGATTGCATTAGACTGTGCAAATGGAGCTTCCTACCAGATTGCGGAAAGAGTATACAGAGCTTTAGGTGCAGAAGTCACAGTTATAGGTAATGAACCAGACGGTATAAATATAAACGATGGCTGCGGCTCCACTCACCCGGAAAAGCTGCAGGAAGAAGTGCTGCGCACCGGTGCAGATATTGGTTTAGCCTTTGATGGCGATGCGGACCGTCTGATTGTGGTAGATAATAAGGGACGTGTAGTAGATGGAGATAAGACTATCGCAATCTGTGCTAAGATGCTGAAGAATGAAGGCAGATTAGTTGATAATAAGGTAACAGTAACTGTAATGAGCAATATCGGCTTCCATAAGGCTATGGAAGCTGAAGGAATTAAGGTAGATGTTACAGGCGTAGGCGACCGCTATGTACTGGAAAGCATGTTGCAGACAGGCTGCGTAATCGGTGGTGAACAGTCTGGACATATCATCTTCCTTGAACATACTACTACAGGCGACGGCGTAATGTCTTCCCTGCAGTTAGTAAATGCAATGCTGAAAGATGGCAGAGACATGGCTTCCATGAGCGATGAAATCGTAATCTATCCTCAGGTGTTGGTCAATGCAAAGATTCACAACGATCACAAGAAAACTTATCAGAACGATCCTGAAGTAGCAGCAGAAATCGCAGCTGTAGAAGCGGCAGTTGAAGGCGACGGAAGACTGCTCATTCGTCCATCTGGAACTGAGCCTTTAGTTCGTGTAATGATGGAAGGCAGTGATGTAAATAAAATCAAGCCTTTAGCAGAAAATCTGGCGGCGCTGATTGAGAGAAAATTCAGTGAGCCAGCAGAATAGCAGTAAATCAATAAAAGAAAGAGGACATATATTATGTGTGGAATAGTAGGTTATGTTGGCAGACAAAATGCCAAGGAAATAATAATTGATGGTCTGAAAAGGCTGGAATACCGTGGATACGACTCGGCCGGAGTGGCAGTAGTCCAGAACGGAAAGATTTTGCTGAGAAAGCATGTCGGCGGAATCGCAAATTTAGAAAATCTTATCGGTGATGACAAGATGGAAAGCGGAATCGGTATCGGTCATACTCGTTGGGCAACCCACGGTGCACCGTCTGATGCCAATGCTCATCCACATTTCAGCGCTGACGAAAAAATCGCAGTTGTGCATAATGGCATCATTGAAAATTATGTAGAATTGAGAAATATGCTGCAGGAAGAACACGGAATTAAATTCCGTTCGGAAACAGACTCTGAGGTAATCGCACAGCTCATCAGTGTGCTTTACAAGGGCGATTTAGAAGATGCTGTGTACGAGGCCGTATCTAAGATGAGAGGTGCTTATGCTATCAGCGTTATTGCAGCCGATCAGCCTGATAAGATTGTGGCAGTTCGTAAGGATGCACCGCTTATTGCAGGTCTTGGAAAGGGTTGCAACTTCATCGCATCTGATATTCCTGCTCTGCTGAAATATGTAAAAGAGATTTACTTAATTGAAAATAACGAAACTGTAGTTTTGACTGCGGACAGCATTAAGATTTATGATGAAAATCGCAATGAAGTGGAACGCGAGGTTTTCCATGTTACATGGGATGTTGATGCGGCTGAAAAGGAAGGATATGACCACTTCATGCTGAAGGAAATTTACGAGCAGCCTAAGGGTCTGCTTGAAACTATAAACCGTCGTCTTAACGAAGATGGAACTATTAAACTTGATGGTATTTCCATGACTAAGGAAGATATCGAAGGGTTCAACAAGATTTACATCGTTGCGTGTGGTACTGCATATCACGCAGGTCTTGTGGGCAAGTATGTAATCGAAAAGCTGGCTAAGGTTCCTGTGGAAGTAGATGTGGCATCTGAATTCCGCTACCGTGATCCGTATGTGGACGATAAGACTCTGTTCATTGCAATCAGCCAGTCCGGCGAGACTCTGGATACCTTAGCAGCACTGCGTGAAGCTAAGAGAAAGGGCGCTCGCATACTCAGCGTGGTTAATGTGGTAGGAAGCTCCGTAGCTCGTGAGTCTGATGATGTGTTCTATACATGGGCAGGACCAGAAATCGCAGTTGCCTCAACTAAGGCATATACAACTCAGCTGATGTGCATGTATCTGATCGGACTTTACATGGGTTATGAAAAGGGAACAATTACCAGAGAATACTACGATCAGTTTATAAAGGATCTTCTGGAAGTTCCGGCTAAGCTGGAAGAATCTTTGAAGAATGCAGGCATTATCGAAGGTCTGTCCAAGATGTTATATAACAAGGAGCAGGTATTCTTCATCGGCAGAGGGCTTGATGCTTCCGTTTCATACGAAGGTTCACTGAAACTGAAGGAAATCAGCTATATTAACTCCTTCGCAATCGCGGCTGGAGAACTGAAGCACGGCACAATTGCATTGATTGAACCTGGTACGCTGGTGGTTACGCTGGCTACACAGGACTTCCTGTACGAAAAGATGCTCTCTAATATTCAGGAGGTTAAGGCCAGAGGTGCGCATGTTCTTTCCATCGCTAAGGAAGGAAATACTCAGATCGAAACACACAGCAATGAAGTGCTGTACATTCCGGCATGCAGAGATGAAATCACACCGCTGCTGTCCGTAGTTCCGCTGCAACTGTTTGCATACTATGTGGCACGCGAGCGCGGATGCAATATCGACAAGCCTAAGAACTTAGCAAAATCCGTGACCGTGGAGTAGTCGGATTTTGCGGGGTAACATACAAGCAAATAACAAGGAGAAGAAAATGAAACAGTACGAAGTAAGAGATTTATCCCTGGCACCAGCTGGGCATCAGAAGATTGAATGGGTTAAGAAGAATATGCCGCTGCTGAACGGTCTGGAAGAAGAATTCAAGAAGACTCGTCCGTTTGAAGGCGTTAAGATTTCCCTGTCTATTCATTTAGAAGCGAAGACGGCATATCTGGCATTAGTTCTGGCTGCAGGCGGTGCTGATATTGCAGTTACTGGAAGCAACCCGCTGTCCACTAAGGATGATGTGACTGCTGCACTGGCAGACAGCGGCATCAAGGTTTATGCATATCATGGGGCAACTCCTGAGGAATATCAGCGCCATATCGAAATGTGTCTGGAACACAAGCCAAATATCATTATCGATGACGGCGGAGATCTGGTTACTTGCGTGCATGTTACTCGTCCTGAACTGGGAGAAGAAGTATGGGGCGGCTGTGAAGAAACTACTACCGGCGTTATTCGTCTGAAGGCTATGGAAAGAGAAGGCGCTCTGAAGTTCCCTATGGTTGCTGTAAATGATGCGGACTGCAAGCATCTCTTTGATAATCGCTATGGTACAGGTCAGTCCACTTGGGACAGCATTATGAGAAATACTAATCTGATTATCGCAGCTAAGACTGTAGTTGTAATCGGTTACGGCTGGTGCTCCAGAGGTATTGCGATGCGTGCTGCTGCTTTGGGTGCAAATGTTATCGTTACTGAAATCAATCCAGTTAAGGCTATCGAAGCTAAGATGGATGGTTTCCAGGTTATGAAGATGGAACAGGCTGCACCTCTGGGTGATATTTTCGTGACAGCAACTGGATGCTGCAAGACTATTACTGTTGATCATATGCTGACTATGAAGGACGGCGCTATTATGTGTAACGCAGGTCACTTTGATTCTGAAGTTGATATGGCTGGTCTGAAGGCTGCTTGCGTAGAAACTAAGGAAGCAAGAGAAAATATTATGGGCTACAAGCTGGAAAACGGCAAGTGGGTAAATGTAATTGCAGAAGGTCGTCTGGTTAATATTGCAGCTGCTGATGGCCATCCTGCAGAAATTATGGACCTGTCTTTCGCAGTTCAGGCTCTGTCTGCTAAGTATATCATGGAAAATCATGAACAGTTAGAAAACAAGGTAGTAGATGTATCCGGTGAAATGGATGATCTTATCGCAAGAAGAAAACTGGCAGCTTGGGGTGTGGAAATCGATACTCTGACTGAGGAACAGGAAATTTACCTGAACAGCTGGCAGTTCTAAGATTGGCAGATTAAAGATTGGCGGTCTGCCGCAGGGCTGGCCGCCATAAAATATTAAATTAAACGAAATGGAAAGAGGCGAGAAACGTGAGTTTTACGTATGATGAAATTAAAGCGCAGGCACAGACTGCTGCTGCAGAGCTTGTAGAAGTTGCTAAGCTGCAGAAAGGCGATATCTTCGTAGTTGGATGCAGCTCCAGTGAAGTTGTAGGACTTCATATAGGAAAAGGTTCTGATATTAATGCAGCGGCTGCTATCTATGAAGGTATTCAGAGTGTACTTCAGCCTAAGGGAATCTATTTGGCTGCACAGTGCTGTGAACATTTGAATCGTGCAGTTATCGTGGAAAAGGAAGCTCTGCTTCCGGGTACGGAAATTGTAAATGTAGTTCCGCATCCTAAGGCAGGCGGATCTTTTGCAACTACAGTTTACCAGAATGCGAAGTGTCCTGTGGCAGTTGAAACAATTCAGGCTGATGCAGGTATGGATATCGGACGGACTTTGATAGGAATGCAGCTTAAGAAGGTGGCAGTTCCGGTTCGCCTTTCCATAGATAAAATTGGTGAAGCTATTTTAATCTGTGCGAGAACTCGTCCGAAGTTTATCGGAGGAAGCCGCGCAACATATGATGAAAAGCTGAGCGGCGGCGACATTCCTAGATAAAGCGCTCGGCAAGTAGGATAGACGATGTTTATATTCAAGATACTATTAACGCTTATTAAGTGGTACTTTTTCGCTTGGATTTTTATTATTCTCGGATCTATTGCGGCTGCAATCGTGGCTGGAATTTTCGCTGCACTGTTTAGCATTGAGTTGAATGCGGTTGTGCTGGCGCTTGGATTCACAGTGATAATGTTTATCGAAAAATTGCTTAGATCCAAGAAAAAGAAGGAAAAGGCAAGTTTTGCTGGGAATGTCAATGCTGGTGCTTCCGGTGCGGCTGGTGCGGCTGGTGCTTCTGGTACGGCTGGTGCGCCTGGTGCTTCTGGTACGCCATCCGAAAAGGCTGCCGAGGCTGCAAGGGAAAGAGGGCTCACCAATGACTATGCTATAAAACTTGATGGATACCGTTCTCAGCTGGAAGTCCTTGCTCGCAAAATCAAGGATATGCAGACCGCAAATCAAGTGAAAGGAATCGTATCCACCCTTCGAAAGATTGTCATGGAAGTCGAATCCGATCCACGTGACCGCAAAAAAGTCAGAAGTCTGGTTGAGCTCAGCGGCTCGATGATTGTCGATTTGGTGGAAAAGTACATAAAGCTGGAAAAACAAGACCAATCCAGCGACAATATTTCAGCAACGATGTGGGAGATTCGCAGTGCCTTAGATACAGTGGATGCTGCATTAAAAAAGCTTTTGGACGACCTTTTCTCGAATGATGGGGCAGAAGTGGCGACTAACATCGCTGTTTTAGAGAGCATTCTCAACTCATCAGTTCCAGACTTGAAAGAAACGTCCGACGCGCTGAAGCAAAAGCTCGACGGGCGGAAGCAAAAGGAGGATCGCAGAGATGAAGTTTAACCTGAAATCACTTGCGAAGAAGTGGTGGCTGTGGGCTTCTATCTTCGTAATCATTTTGTCCATTGTCACTGGCGAAGGTTTCGGTTTCCGCTCGAACAAAGAAGAGGCTCTCGATGAGGCTGCCGACTGTCTCCGCTACACGGCATATTCCTATGAGGGGCTGATAGAGGAGTTAGTGGAATACCACAACTTTACAGAAAGTACGGCAACTTATGCTGCGGATAACTGCGGAGCTGACTGGAACGAGCAGGCTGCTGAAGCGGCAAAATCTGCGCTGAAGTACTATGCTTACTCACGAGATGGGCTTGCTGAGTATTTGGGGTATATGGATTTTACCTCTGAGCAGGCTATGTATGGTGCAGACAACTGTGGAGCTGACTGGAACGAGCAGGCTGTCGAAGCTGCAAAAGAAAGGCTGAAGTATTCTCCAACTTCCTACGACGGTCTCGTTGCAAGGCTTAAGCAGGACGACTTCTCCAAAGATGAAGCTGTCTATGGTGCAGACAACTGCGGAGCTGATTGGAACGAGCAGGCTGTCCAAGCGGCGAAAAACAAGCTGAAGTACGGCAATTATTCTCTGGAAGGTATGAAGGACGAGCTTGTGCGTGACGACTTCAGTAAGGAAGAGGCTGCTTACGGTGCGGAAAACTGTGGGGCTGATTGGTATGAACAGGCTGCGCAGGCAGCGAAAGAATATGGTGATGGAATCTTTTCTAAAAAAGATGATATCCGCAAAGCTCTCAAGCGAGACGGATTCACCGACAAACAAATAAATAAAGCGCTTGGCTAAATTGCGTGGCTAACACACGTAGCGAGAACAATCGGCTAAGCCGAGGCATAAATAAAGAAACTCCCTTTTCAGGATTCGAGCTTTACCGCTCAGGACGCCTGAAAAGGGAGTTTTAAAATTATCTTCTTAATTTTCTGTCGATCTGCTTTTCGTTGAATTCATGACCGTTGCGAATCTGTTCTAATTCATCTGGTCCGAAAAGTTCCTTAGCGAAGATCTTAACAGTCTTAGTAGCAGAAGAAATTAAGCCTGCACCCTTATGAGCTGCGGACTTAACATTATCATTTCTATCCTGACGCTTCTGTTCCAGTTCTGCTTCACATTCTTCACAAAGAGAACGACGTTCTTCGGTGTCCGGTAATTCGCAGAAACACTTCTTACAAACGAATACTGTTCTAGTACCGCAGCTAGGGCAGAAGTTAAAATCAGCATTCTGCTTTACCTGCTTAGTATGAAGTCTACATGCAGCATTAGGACATCCTTTTTTTCTGATATCTGTTGACATTTTCATTTTCCTCCTGTTGGACTTTCTAGCAACTACCTCGAATCTTGATATGGAATTCTGTGAAAAAAGGGCACAAAATCCCACTATCCTATCTATAGAATATCCTATTTGCCTCTCGATGTCAAGATGCTGATGTAAAGTTGCATAGATGGGGATTACATGGTAAGACGATGGCATAGTAAGGTTTGTGAAATGAGGGAGTGTAAATGGAAAAATACGAGTGCCGCATCCGAAGCAATACAGTGAAATGGATGCGGAGTATATAATGCACATGCAGATATGTCTGCGATAGTAATGGGAAGTAAAGTTAAGTATGTATCATCTGAAAAAAGATATAATGTGAAACAATCCGAAGTTAATTTACCTACTAATTTGATAAGTATTCCACGTAAAATGCGATTTTTTGAAATTTAAGTGGAGTTTTGGGCACTGAAAAGCTGGAGTGAAGGATTACGGCTGTAATTAAATTACTTTAATATCTGAAACTGGTGTCGAATGTTGTCGAAAAAAGTCGAACGCATCGCAAAAATAGCATAAAATGTCTGATGTTGCAAATTTGCATCCACGTAAAATCAAAAAAATGCCGATTTAAGTGGAGTTACATTCTAAAAAAATGTCGTATTTCAGTAAAAGCTCCGTAAATTGCCGATAAATCAACATAAATTTCAAACTGATATCGGCAAATCTGTCAACCTTAACTTTTAGCGAAAAGAAGAAACCTGGCCGAATAAGGTTTTGAAACTTTCTGATAGCTTCATGACCAAG
>CAZLJV010000024.1:0-17111 GCA_964559965.1 uncultured Oscillospiraceae bacterium
GGATTCCATATATGCCAGCGTAGGATTTTCTATAAATTCCTCCATCTTACGATGGTGGTCAATTACCACAATTCTATCTGTCATCTCCAAAAGCTGCGGACATTCCGTCATGCTCGGACGATGAGTATCTACAACCACAATAAGGCTCTCCCCATCAACCATGCTGATTGCCTTCTCATGGCTTACAATCTGATAAGTTTCATTCTTGCGTGCCTCTAAATAAATAGCCTGCAGAGCTTCGTTATGTTCTTCCATAACGATATATGCCTTTTTTTCGAAGAGCTCGCAAAAACGATAAATTCCCAGAGCTGCTCCGAAGCTGTCCATATCCGGATTACGATGTCCCATGATGAAGACATTTCTGGACTGTCCGACTAATTGCTTCAAAGCATGACCGACAATTCTTGATTTTCCTTTATTGCTCTTTTCTACTGTCTGGAGTTTCCCACCAAAATATTCAATCTTCAGGTTTCTTTTCAGCACGGCCTGGTCTCCGCCTCGACCTAATGCTAAATCCAGTGCAGCATCTGCATATTCTTCTGTCTGGGCCGGATTCCTACCGCCAGCGCCTACGCCAATGCTAAGGCTGGCTGGGAAGTCTGCACCTGTTTCTAATCCTCTTATTTCATCGAGAATATCAAACTTGTTCGAAACAAGTTTATCTATATACTGCTGCTCAAACCATATCGCATAGGAATTATTGCGTACACGATTTACAGACGCATTTATCTTAGCACCCCATTTTCTAATAGCACGGTCAATTTCACTTGTTAAAGCTAATCTAATCTCCGTAGCAGAGCTGGACGTCAATTCATCATAGTTATCCACTTGAATTTTCGCCATACACAGCTTTTCGTTGTTATAGCGATCCTTCAATTCCTCTAATCCTGTTACATCTCCGAATATGATTGTTAGGTTGGAATTTTCGTCCTCAGGTTCTGCCTTCTGTAATGCCAGACGGAATACTTTTTCATTCCTTTTAAGCAAAGGATGATTTCCTTTCTCCGCTGCATCATACAGTTCTGCTGTTTTAAGACCTGTCAGCGCAAAAATATCCCCATCCTTAATTCCATCATAAAGAAAGACTTCACCTATGCGGCTGCTCGCTTCTATGATTTTTCCCTGTCGATTTATTATACACACTGGCATCGGGATATAGGATGATATGAACTTTTCCAATTCTCGATCAGACATTATGCTCTCCTGAACCTTTCCATAATTATATCATGTGAACCGGACTTTTTCGTGTATTTTATGTGATAATACGCACCACAAAAAACATCGACTCCGATTTATTTCGATACTCCTTAATATTATAACACATTTCGAAACAAATTTCATCTACAAGATGTAGTAGAATCTAACTAATTTCAAGTTTTCCACCACATTTTCCGCATCTGTAAGCGTCTGTATGCTCCGTCAGTTTACATTTTCGCTTTCTCGGATATTTCTGACCGCAATTAGTACATACTACTACATACTTCACTTCTTCCCTTTTCTGCGGTGCTTCAATTCCTATCTTTTCAAAACTGGTTTTTGTACTTATCTCATATCTGTAAATTTTATTTATCTTGCTTGCATACGCTTTCCACATTTGTCCGTGGTTCATGCAACGCGGACAGGTATGAAGGAGTTCGTGCAGTATGGTTGTTTCTATTATCTTATCCTCTGTTTCTAATAGTGCTGCTGTTATTTCAATTTCGTATTCTTTTCCTACTTTTTTACACCGACCTAACCAACTTTTTGCCCTACGGTTAATGTATGGACCTGTGATGTTTTTTGAAATTGGTATCTTTTCTTTTTCAAGTATATTCCTGCATTTTTCAAATAATGCATCTGATTTTTCGTTTTTTTCGCGCATCTAAGTGTACCTCTTGGAATCTTTTCGATGTGAAATTGGGTATAAAAATGGGGTTTATCGCTACATTTTGTTATGGTCATTGCGATAAACCCCTACATTTACTAATTTATATCAGGTATAAAACACCTGCTGCCGCTGCTGCATTTATTATGAGAAAAACAGGAACAAGAATCTGAAATTTCATCTTTCGTGTCTTATGATGGAATATAAGCATTCCTGCTATACCACCGACCGCTCCCATTACAAGGCAGCTTAAAAGCAATGTTTTCTCACTGATTCTATGTTTATCATGGATTGCCTTCCACTTATCTATCCCCATCATAAAAAAGGTTATCAGATTCCATATAAACCATATGATAATCAAATGTTTCATGTGAAACACACCTCTCTAACCCAGTCTTTTCAACAGTTCAATCAATCTGTTCAATTCATCACGGCTATAACATTCGATTTCGATTTTTCCTTTTTTACCTTTTTCGACGATATTAACCTTAGTTCCTAAGATTGTCTTGAGTTCTTCTTCTACATGAATCGTATCGGCATTCTTGACCTTCTTAACAGGTTTCTTTTTCGCAGGTTTGCCTAATTCCGAAACTAATTTTTCCGTTTCTCTTACAGACAAGCCTTCAGCAACTATCTTATCGAACAGCTGTCTACGAAGATCTTCGTCTTCGATGGTTATCAAAGTTCTGCCATGACCTGTGCTGATAACACCTTCTGCTATTTTTTCTCTTATGTACTCCGGCAACTTCAGCAGTCTAAGTGCATTAGTAATGTACGGACGACTTTTACCAACACTTTTAGATACCTGTTCCTGTGTCAGTCCGAAGTGTTCTACCATTTGGTGAAGTCCTTCTGCCTCTTCGATTGGGTTCAGGTCCTCACGCTGCATATTTTCGATTATAGCAATGAGCATATTCTGCTCATCAGTCAACTCCTTGAGTAAACAAGGCACTTCAGTCAGCTCAGCCTTCATCGCAGCACGCCATCTGCGTTCACCAGCTACAATTTCATAGCCATTTTTCTTTTTTCTTACTACAATTGGCTGAATAATACCATTCTCACGAATGGATTCTGCTAATTCTAATATCTTTTCTTCATCAAATGCTTTACGAGGCTGATTTGCATTAGGCATGATGTCATGAATCTTAATATAATTCACTCTATCTTCAACCGGTGTCAGTGCTACCTCTTCTACTTCCTTTTTCTTTTCCGCTTTTTTATTTGTTTCTGGTGCTGTAGCAGGTACATCTGCAAATAGTGCATCTAAGCCCCTGCCTAAACCACCTTTCTTCGCCGCCATACTATTCCTCCTCCAGCTCTAAGAATTCCTCTGCAAAATCCATGTACGCTTCTGCACCTTTAGACTTAGGGTCGTATTCGGTAATCGGCATACCATAGCTCGGTGCTTCCGCTAATCTTACATTTCTCGGAATTACCGTAGAGTAAACCTTGCTTCCGAAATACTTCTTAACTTCCTGAACAACCTGAACAGACAGATTAGTTCTGCCGTCAAACATGCTCAGGATTACCCCTTGCACTGTAAGAGAAGGATTCAATGTCTTCTTTACCAGCTCAATAGTGCTGACAAGCTGACTTACCCCCTCCAGTGCATAGAATTCACACTGAATTGGAATCAAAACGCTGTCCACTGCTGTAAGTGAGTTGATGGTCAGCAATCCTAAAGATGGCGGACAGTCGATGAAAATGTAGTCATACTTATCTCTAATTTTATCAAGGCCATTCTTTAAGGAAGTTTCTCTACCCTTCATGGATACAAGTTCTACTTCAGCACCAGCCAAATCTACGCTGGCAGGAATCATATCCAGGTTCGGAACTGTTGTTCTTCTGATTGCCTCATTTGGGTCAAAATCCGGATCCACTAAAATATCGTATACTGTTTTGTCTAACCCCTTTTTAGATACACCTATACCACTTGTAGTATTCCCCTGCGGATCTATATCTAATATTAGTACTTTTTTACCTTTTATTGCAAGACAGGCAGCCAGGTTGATGTTTGTAGTTGTCTTACCTACACCGCCTTTCTGATTAAATATTGCTATTGCCTTTCCCAAGTTATTCCCTCCTGTTGAAATGCGTATACATTATTACAGTTTTGCATACGAAAACTCTTAACTCTATTATATAACATTTTCTAAAATAATTCTACACATTTCCTAAAAAAGATAGATGTTTCACGTGAAACATCTATCTTTTTTAGGAATCATAATCTTTAATTCAAGGAATTCACCTTTATCTTCTTGCGTAAAGACTGCATCTGTCTCCATTTCCTTAATCTGCGAAAATGCCTTTCTGATTGTATTAGCATAAATTTTATAGCTTATGTAGTTGATTTTCTGCTTTTTACGTTTCTGCTCAGTCTGTGCAGCGAGAAAATCTTCAACTAAACGCTCAGTTTGCTTTACGTTTAGGTTATTTTTTACAATTTTGTTAATCAGTGCTTTTCTTCCGGTTTCATCATCTACTTTAAGTAATGCTCTGGCATGTCGCTCAGTTAAACCGTGTTCTGTCAGCATTAACTGTACATCGTCCGGCAGTGACAAAATCCTTATCTTATTGGATATAGTTGACTGCTGCTTCCCCACTTTCTGAGCAATTTCAGCCTGAGTCAGATTAAAATCATTCATAAGCCTGCGATACGCTTTAGCCTCCTCGATATAATTGAGATTTTCTCTTTGGACATTTTCCACCAAGGCGACTAACGCAGCTTCCTTTTCCTCCATATTGTGTACTATAGCAGGAATTTCTTTAAGCCCAGCCTTACAAGATGCCCTATACCTTCTCTCCCCTGCTATGATGGAGTATTGATTTTCTCCTATTTTCATTACAAGTATAGGCTGAAGCACACCGTAATCTTTAATGGACGATGCCAGCTCATCTAATTCGTCTTCTTTAAATACTTTTCTCGGCTGTTGAGGATTTACTGACAGTTGCTCAATAGGGATTCTCACAACCTGCATCTCCCCAAAAGTTTCGTCACAAGAAACTTTCGCCTTGAACACAGGAATTTCTCGATGCCGACCTTTTCTACCTAGATTCTCAAGCATATGACTTTCCCCCTTTATCTTTTGTTAGATAAAGGATATCATTTCCCGGGCTATCTGTGTAAAAAACTTTTTTCTATTTTCTCTAAGAAAACGACTGATTTCGATACACCTTAATAATTTCATGTGTTGTAATGCCTTCATCAGAGAAGCCATTCGTGAAAACAGAAAACCTCTGAATTACTTCAGAGGTTCTTTAGACGGCGTTCCTGCTTTGCGCGGGTATTTAGCCGGCGTATTTTTTACTTTTTTGATGAATATGATTCTATGGTCTAAGCCGAAATCATCAAGCTGCGCCTTTTCCATCTTTTCTACCTGCCCACCTAAAATAGAAATCGCCTTCTTCGCATCAGCAAGTTCAGCTTCTGCATCTGGCCCTTTGTAAGCAAGCAAGTATCCACCCACCTTAATGAAAGGCAGGCAGTATTCAGAAAGGGTTGTGAGATTTGCCACTGCACGGGATACACAGATATCATACTTCTCACGATGAGCTTTGTTGCGAGCCAGTTCCTCCGCACGAGCGTGAACTGTATGAACATTGGTAAGTCCAATTCCAGCTGATAGCTCATCTATAATTTTTAATCTCTTATTCAAGGAATCCATAAGAGTAAATTCCTTATCCTGCGAAAGGATTGCAAGCGGAACACCTGGAAAACCTGCACCGGTTCCCACATCTATAACTTTTTTCGCAGCCTTGTATTCATCAAATCCTACACATAAAACACTGTCGATAAAATGCTTAACCACGAATTCCTGTGGGTCAGTAATCGCCGTTAAATTAACCTTTTCATTCCACTCTATAACGCCATTTCTATATCCTTCGAACTGGCTTATCATGTTTTCTGTATACTGAATTCCAAGTTCATTAAGCGCTTTTTCAAGCTGCTTCATATCTATACCTCCAAACCAAGGCCTTTTAAGCCTTGCGTCTCTGCTTTTCTAAATAAACTAAGAGCACATTTATATCCGCTGGGCTTACACCGCTGATACGGCTCGCCTGCCCTACTGAAGCAGGCTGAATCTGATTCAGCTTCTGTGCAGCTTCTATACGCAGACCTTCAATCTGATTATAGTCGAAATCCTGCATAAGTTTCTTGTTTTCCAGCTTCTTATATCTTTCAATCTGTGCCATCTGCTTCTGAATATATCCCTCGTACTTTACCTGTACTTCCAGCTGAGTAACCTCGTGACTGGAAAGAGATGGACGAGTTTCATCATCAATTTCCGCCAAATCAGCATAAGACAGCTGAGGACGACGAAGAAGTTCAGCCATGGAGACTTTGCTATTAAGTCCGCTTGTGCCGTGAGCAATGAGGAATTCGTCAGCATCTTTCGGACCGACCATCTTGTTTTCCAAACGCTCAATCTCCGCTGCGACTGCATCTTTCTTCGCTAAATATCTGGCAAAACGTTCTTCACTGGCAAGTCCCACCGCATAACCTTTTTCAGTCAGACGCTGATCGGCATTGTCCTGACGAAGCACCAGTCTATATTCTGCGCGAGAAGTCATGATTCTGTAAGGCTCATTAGTACCTTTTGTCACCAAATCGTCGATGAGAACACCGATATAAGCCTCGTCTCTTCCCAAAATCAGCGGCTTGCGGCCTGAAATCTTCAGCACAGCGTTAATACCTGCCATAAGTCCCTGGGATGCAGCTTCTTCATAACCGGAGCTTCCGTTAAACTGACCTGCGCAGAAAAGATTTTCGATGTGGCGATATTCCAGATTCAGCTGTAAATCCTGCGGATCGATGCAGTCATATTCGATTGCGTAAGCTGGTCTTGTGATGCGCAGGTTTTCCAGTCCAGGAATAGTCTTATAAAATGCCAGCTGAACATCTTCTGGCAAGCTGGAGCTCATACCCTGAATATACATTTCGTCAGTATCTAAACCTTCAGGTTCGATAAATGTCTGATGTCTTTCCTTATCAGCAAAGCGATTAACCTTGTCCTCAATGGACGGGCAATAACGTGGACCGATACCCTCAATCTGACCGCCAAAGAGAGCTGAACGGTGGAAATTCTCACGGATAACGCGATGAGTTTCCGCATTAGTATAAGTCAGCCAACAGGAAACCTTATTTTCACCAATCTCATCGTTCATAAATGAGAAAGGAACTATAACATCGTCACCCTTCTGCTCCTGCATCTTGCTGTAATCAAGGCTCTGCGCCAGACAACGAGCAGGCGTACCTGTCTTGAAACGACGCAGCTTCATGCCATGTTTCTTCAGATTATCGGCAAGCAGATTAGACGGAGCCAGCCCGTTAGGTCCGCTCTCAAATACACTGTCGCCTATGAAGATTTTGCCGCGAAGAAAAGTGCCTGTAGCTAAAACTACAGCTTGAGCTTTGAACCAGGTGTGAGTTACTGTTTCGACACCGCAAACCTTTCCGTCCTCAACGATAAGGTCTGTTACCTCAACCTGGCGCAGATCCAGATTTTCGGTATGCTCTATGGTCTTTTTCATCTCCACATGGTAGCGGTGCTTGTCAGCCTGCGCACGCAAAGAATGTACTGCCGGCCCTTTCGCCGTGTTGAGCATTTTGCTCTGAATGAAGGTCTTATCGATATTGCGGCCCATTTCACCGCCGAGGGCATCGATTTCACGAACCAAATGACCTTTACCGGTACCACCGATGGACGGATTGCATGGCATCATAGCCACCGACTCTAAATTCATGGTACACAGCAGCGTCTTCTTGCCCATTCGAGCAGCTGCTAATGCGGCTTCGCAGCCTGCGTGTCCTGCGCCGACTACGATAATATCGTATTCTCCCATCAAAATATGTTCCATATCTATCTCCTTACTTTCCGAGACAAAATCTTGCGAAAACTTCATCTATAATTTCGCCCGACGCCGTTTCACCGATGATTTCTCCAAGCAACTCGTACGAGCGGTTAACATCAATTTCAATAAATTCCAGTGGCTGGCGCATTTCCGTCATGCCTTCCGCATCTTTAACAGACTGCAGTGCCTGCTCCAAAAGGTTTTTATGGCGTACATTTGTGACCATAACGCTTTCACTCTGCTTCACCTGACCGCCGTAAACAAGTTCCTCTATCTTATCCTCTATTTCAGTCAGGCCCTCCCCTTCCTTCATAGATGCCTCTAAAATAACAGCCTTAGGAACGCGCGCAGCAATTTCATCACGGCTCACCACCTGTTTCAAATCCTGCTTGTTCAGAACTACAATCGCCTGTCTGCCATCCATATACTGCAGGATTTCCTCGTCCTCATCGTCCAGCGGACGGCTGCCGTCTACCATGAAGATTACTAAGTCCGCCTTATTAAAGGACTCCTTGCTCTTCTCTATACCGATTTTTTCGATAATATCATCAGTCTGACGAATTCCAGCTGTATCAGTAAGGCGAACAGGAATGCTGCGAATAGAAATAACTTCCTCGATGGTATCTCTTGTAGTTCCCGGGATTTCAGTAACGATCGCCCTTGTCTCTCTGAGCAAAGCATTCATGAGCGAGCTTTTTCCCACGTTCGGCTTTCCTATAATAGCTACACTGAGACCTTCTTTCAGTATTCTGCCTGTATCTGAGGTTGCTAAAAGTGAGGATATTTTTTCTTCTACGGCTTTGAGACCGCTGCTTAATTTATCATATGTCATTTCTTCGATATCTTCGTCCGGATAGTCGATATTAACTGTAATCTGAACTAAAAGATCGACGAAATCTGCGCGGATTTCTTTCACCGTCTGCGAAAACTTTCCTTCAAGCTGCGATAATGCCACATCGAAGGTCTTATCTGACTTGGCACGAATTAAGTCTATAACTGCTTCCGCCTGAGTCAAGTCTAAACGACCATTGAGGAATGCTCGCTTAGTAAACTCCCCGGCTTCAGCAAGTCGTGCGCCGTTTTTAAGAGCCAGAGATAAGATTTTGCGAAGTGAAACAACGCTGCCATGACACTGAATTTCTACCACGTCTTCTGCCGTATAGGAACGCGGACCCTTCATGTAAACGGCCATGACTTCGTCGACCAGTTCTCCTGTAAAATTGTCATAAACATGTCCGTATGTCAGCATTCGATCCTTTAGTGCTGCACCGCGAAATATTTTTTCTGCGATGTTCAGTGCTTCTGTGCCGCTGATTCGAACAATTCCTATGCCCCCTTCTCCCAGGGCTGTAGCAATAGCTGCAATGGTAGATTCCATATTATTCTCCGTTAAATTTACATTTCTCTATAATTGCAAAATAACCCGCTCGAAACAAGCGGGTTATTATTTAATGATTATTTTAATTCAATGATAACCCTTCTATATGGGTCCTGACCCTCACTCTTTGTAGTTACATAAGGGTGGTTCTGAAGAGTAGCATGGATTACCTTACGTTCATAAGGATTCATTGGTTCCAGCTTTACGCTCTTCTTAGATTTAGCAACTTTATTTGCTAAACGGATTGCCAGCATTTCCAGAGTCTTTTCTCTCTTAGCGCGGTAATTTTCCGCATCTACGACAACTCTAGTATAGTTTTCCTGATCCTTGTTTACAACCAGGCTTGTCAGATACTGAATTGCGTCCAGAGTCTGACCTCTCTTACCAATAATGGTGCCGGAATCCTTACCCTGAATATCGATATACAGGGATTCACCGCCTTCTTTAGCGGTAATATCCAGAGACAGACCCATCTGCTCAGTTACTTCTGCCAAGAATTCCAGTGCTACATGATTTTCGCATGCGCTCAGTTCTTCTTCTGGTACTCGAACGATTACCGGTTCCAGATTTTCAGGAATCATAGCACTGTCTTCGTGTCCACGATTTCTATTTTCTTTCTTTCCGCGGTTATTTCTGTCTCTCTTATTATTATGTCTCTGTGAACCTGTTTTTTCTTTATGGTCCTTGTGTTCTTTGTGTTCTTTCTGAGTCTGAACTTTAGCTACTTTAGGCTCTTCCTTAGCTGCAGGAGCAGGAGCAGGTGTTTCTGCTACAGCTTCTACCTTAACTTCTGGAGCCGGAGTTTCTAAAGATTTCTTCTTCTCTACTCTAACTAAAGCAAGCTTAGAACCAATTCCGAAGAAACCTCTGGAAGGTTCTTCTAAAACAGTTACATCGACTTCATCTCTTGTAAGTTTCAGATCATCGAGAGCCAGCTTCACAGCTGTTTCGACATCTGTACCCCATTTTTCAGAAAAATCCATATAAATTTGTTCCTCCGATGAACTTATGCTCTTGCTTTACTTTTTTTCTTGCCCTTTGGAGCATCTTCTTCCATCAGCTTCTTTCTTAAAGCCTTAAACTTAACGTTGAAGAAGATCTGTACAACCTGACCGATAAACCAGTAAATTGCCAGACCTGCTGGATAAGTTCTTGCCAGAACCAGAATGGTTACTGGGAAGATGTACTTCATCAGCTTGTTCATCACATTCATCTGCTGTGCCTGATCACCAGTTGCTGCTGTATTAGCCTGGTTCATAGAGAAAGAGATGTATGTGGTGACACATGCTGCGATTGGCAGAATCCACTTATCTGGCTGTGCCAGGTCTTTGATCCAAAGGAACGGTTCATGAATTGCGAACAGCATCATGTCGGCAGACGCAGACTCCATAGCTCCGAAATAGTACATAGGATTTCTCAGCAGTGCAAACAGCGCCATAATGACGAACATCTGTACAACCATAGGCAGACAACCGCCGGTCATACTGATGCCTTCATTCTGGTAGAATTCCTGAATTTTTTCATTCATGAGCTGCTGGTCTTTTGCATACTTCTGCTGGATTTCCTTGATTTTCGAAGACGCCTTGGACATTTTAACTGTCGAAACAATCTGCTTCTTATACAGTGGATATGTCACCAGCTTAACAGCAACGGTAAAAATCAACAGACAGATACCGTAGTTGCCAAGGAACTGGTAGAGCCACATCAGCAGATAACCCATAGGTTTTGCTAAAAATCCCATTCATTCCTCCATCATTTCAAGGGGTCATATCCTCCCTTACTCCAGGGATGACACCTCAAAATCCGTCTAATTCCTAAGTAAGTGCCCTTGAACGGTCCGTACTTTTCCACAGCTTGTATGAAATAAGCCGAGCACGTGGGCGTAAACCGGCATGTAGGCGGAAATAAAGGGGAAATACAAATCTGATAAAACCTGACGAGCAATATCAGAATCTTTTTAAACAAAAGATTTACGTATCTCATACTTATTTCTTCTTGATCCCGGTTCTTCTAAATGCAGAACTTAATGATTTCTCAACTTCTGCACATTTTTTTCCGGAAATGGTGTTACGGGCTATCATTATGAAATCATAATGTTCCGGTCCATCAGGAATACGCCCCTCCGCAAGGAGATGACGATAGCTTTCCTTCATCAAGCGGCGAGCCCTGTTTCTCTTTACACTGTTTCCAACTTTTTTACTTGCCAAAAAACCTGTTCTATTGTATCCAAGTCCATTGGGCTTGTAAAAAAGCACCACGAACCTGTCGCCTACAGATTTGCCTCGGTTATATATCGAGTTGAAATCCGTTTTTTTTCGCAAAACATTTCTTTTCAGCATGTTTCCTCTTTTCAAGCTATTTAAGCTTTCGTAGTCTCAGCTATTAAGCAGTTAACTTCTTTCTGCCTCTTGCTCTTCTTCTCTTCAGAACGTTTCTGCCGTTCTTAGTTGCCATTCTCTTTCTGAAGCCGTGTTCCTTCATTCTCTGACGCTTCTTAGGCTGTAAAGTCATTTTCATAGTTCGTTTTCTCCCTTCGTAAAAATTAAAACATATGTGTGCATCTAAATTCCAATGGCACACAGATACCCGAATATTATATACAACAAAATCAAAAAAGTCAATGCAATTATTCAAATTTCAACTATTTTTCATCTTCCACATTATGAAAAACTTTATCCACAACATGAGAATAAAATTATGGATAATCCACATTGACCATTATTTTTTGTGAGTTTATGTGGATAAAATAACGCAAAAATCGCCACAATTCCGCATTTTTCAACCCAAACGGGCATTTTAGCAGCTATGAGGATTTTTTTCACATTTTTATCCTCATACTGTGGATAACTCCCAAACTAGGCCCTTATAAAAAATTTACGTTTTCCACATAATTCACACTTGCTTGTGGATAACTTTTCTTATACAATATATATTACCGAAAAGTATGTATTGGTACGAACTGATTGGAAGTGAAGGTTATACATAATGAACAGAAACGCAAATATAACTAAAAAGATGCACGAGGAGCTGAAAAAACTTACCACTATAGTTAGCTTCGATACCTGGCTGAAACCATTCGAAATCCATCATTTAGATGAAGATTTGAAGATTGCCTATCTGGGAATTCAGAAAACAAAAGGCATCGATATCAACTTTATCCTTAAAATAGTAAGAAACAGATATATTTCTGTAATAGAAGACTGTCTACAGACAGTTCTCGGAGAAAGATATCGTGTAGTCGTTAAGGATATGGACGAATACGAAGCCGAAGAACCAGAAAAGAAGGAAGAAACTGTAGAAGAACCGGTTATCCATATAAAGGAACGTTCTTTAGTAAATCAGAAAATTTTCAATCCTCGATACAATTTCGATAACTTCGTTGTCGGAAATTGTAATAAGTATGCTCACGCAGCAGCTCTTGCTGTAGCAGAATCGCCATCTGAAGCCTATAATCCATTGTTTTTATACGGCGGTTCAGGTATGGGTAAGACTCACCTCATGCACGCAATAGGCATATATCTTCTGGAAAACAATCCGAATATCAACGTATTATATGTTTCTTCAGAAATGTTTACAGAAGAACTTATCCGCGCACTTCGCGAAAAGAAGATGACTGAATTCAAGAACAAATACAGAAAAGTAGATGTTTTGCTCATAGACGATATTCAGTTCCTGGAGAAAAAGGATACTACGCAGGAGGAATTTTTCCATACATTTAATACGCTATATGATTCAAACAAGCAGATTATCATATCCAGCGATAAAGCTCCTAACGAGCTGAAAGGATTGGAAGAACGACTTGTTTCCCGTTTCCAGTGGAATCTGATTGCTGATATCCAGCCGCCTGATTACGAAACACGAATTGCGATCTTAACTAAAAAGGCAGAAAATATGAATATAGAGGTAGATAATGACCTTTATGATGTAATCTGCATGATTGCTGAAAAAATCAAGGATAACATTCGTGAACTGGAAGGCGCATTCACCAGAATCGTGTCGTTCTCACAGTTGATGCACGAGAAGCCTGATAAGAACTTCGCAAAACGTGTGCTGAAAGACATTTTGACTGATGGCGAGATTAAGGTAACCCCAGAAAAGATCAAGAATATTGTATGCAAGCATTATAATGTAAAGATTGCTGATCTGGAATCTTCTAAAAAACAGAACAGCATAGCATTCCCAAGACAGGTGGCCATGTATCTTATCAGAGAAATGACCGATTATTCTCTGCCTAAGATTGGCCAGATGTTTGGAGGCAAACATTATACTACTGTTATGTATGCATGTGATAAGATGGAGGAGCAGAAGAAGTCTGATCCGGGATTTGCTGAAGTTATTGAGAGCTTAAAAGAGTCAATTATGGATTAAAAGGATAAAAATCACCCGCTTTTCCATAATTCAAAAACAACAACTTTTTTAGAGTTTTCAATGGGTTTGGGAGTTATCCACAGGTTCCACAGCCCCTACAACTACAACAACAACCAAAAAATTAAATAATAATAAATGCACTGGAGGTAAAAAATGAAATTTTCCTGTAACCAGCAAGTTTTAGCAAAAGCACTTAATATAGTATCTAAAGCGGTTTCTTCCCGCACCACTGTTCCTATATTAAAGGGAATTATGCTTTCTGTAGATTCTAACGGTCAGTTAGTAATGTCCGCATCAGATCAGGATCTCAGTATAGAAAAAAGTTTGAAAGTTGATAACGCTGTACCAGGCAGAATTGTCGTATACGCAAAGCTGTTTGCTGATATCATTCGCAAACTTCCTAATGCTACTATAACAGTTGAAGCAGAGGAAGAAAAAGTTTCTATCCGCTGCGCAAGTTCAGAATTCAATATCGTAGGCTTAGATGCAGCAGAATTTCCTGCTATGGAAATGCCACATGATATGAGCAACATGATTTTATTCGATAAAGATGTTCTGAAAGAAATGATTCGCAAAACATCTTTTGCCGCAAGTCTCGATGATGCTCGCGGTGTGATTTCCGGAGTTTTAGTTGAAATGAAGGAATCAAGTATGAATATGGTTGCCCTTGACGGATTCCGTATGGCGATAGCTCGTGAGAATATGAAGAACTCCAAGGAGGAGCAGGTAGTTATTCCAGCGAAGATTTTGCAGGAAATCAGCAAAATCATAAGCGAAGCTGAGGTTGAAGACGGTGCTCAGGTTCGTTTAGCAATAGAAAAGAATCGTGCAATCTTCTTTATTGAAGATGTTACTGTTGTACTCAGCCTGCTCGAAGGTGAGTTTGTAAAGTACAGAGACATTCTGCCTAAGGAAAATCGCACAAGAGTAGTGGTGGATAAGGGAGATTTCCTCGATGCTATTGAACGTGCATCACTGCTTGCTAAGGTTGGTAAGAATAATTTAATAAAACTTGATATTAGAGAAAACAACATGGAAATTACTTCTAAATCCGAGGAAGGTAATGTAAAAGAAGATGTAATTGTTTCTAAAGAGGGCAATGATATCGTTATCGGCTTCAACTCCAAGTACCTTATCGACATGCTGAAGGTCATCGATGATGATCAGATAATCATGTTATTTAATACTGGAATCAGCCCTTGCTTGGTAGAACCTATGAATGGGGATCAGTTTGAATACCTGATTCTACCTGTTCGTATTACTAATTAACATGTATATTACAGATATAGAGTTACATAATTTCAGAAATTATTCTGATTTGCAGCTGGAGTTTCATCCAAATGTGAACTTAATATTGGGTAATAATGCTCAAGGAAAGACTAATTTGCTCGAATCTGTCTTCGTCACATCGATGGGGAAATCTTTTAGAACGAATAAGGATCAGGAGATGATTCTTTTCGGAGAAGATTTTGGGCGAGTGAAGGTTCATGCGCAGAAAGATGGGTACGATACATCGGTAGAGCTGGTTTTTACCAAGGATTCAAAAAAATCTGCTAAAATTGATGGTGTTAAACTGAAAAAATCGTCACAACTTCTGGAAAATATCTATATAGTCATATTTTCACCGGAGGATCTTCGCATTGTGAAAGATGAGCCTGAGAAGCGGCGCAAGTTTATAGATAGGGAATTGTGTCAGCTTCGGCCTAAGTATTATGAAAATCTCAGCAATTACAAGAAAGTATTGCTTCAGAGAAATGCGTATTTGAAGGAAAATGAGGTTGATTCTGCAATTCTCGATTTATGGGATATGCAGCTTGCTAAGTATGGCGCGGCGATAATGCTGATGCGAGCGGATTTTGTTAAGAAACTTAATGAAATCAGCCGAAGAATACATAGCTCTATTACCAATGGAAAAGAAAATTTGAAGCTGGTATATGTTCCAAATGTGGCTATACCTGAATCAGCTGATGAGTTGGAAGAGGCCTATTACAAGGTTTTGCGCAGTTCGTTTGAAAATGATTTACGAAACAGAACTACGACTAAGGGTCCACATAAGGACGATTTGGAATTTTTTATCGATGAAATTCGTGTGCGCAGCTTCGGTTCGCAGGGTCAGCAGAGGACTTCGGCTCTTTCGTTGAAATTGGCGGAGTTATCTCTCATCAAGGAGGAAACTGGTGAAGATGCGATTCTGCTGTTAGATGATGTTATGAGCGAGCTTGATTTACAGCGTCAGGAATTTTTAGTGAAATCTCTGAGCGAAAATCAGATGTTTATCACAACTACTGAAATTCCAGAAAAGTTAAGAGAAAATCTGCCTGATGGAAAGACTTTTTATGTAAATTCAGGTCAGGTAGCAGTTGCAGATGCAGAAAATGCGGAAAATGCGGCATATACAAATGCATAGAATTAGAAATTTAGAAAAAGTGAGGGAAATGTTATGAATCCAGTTTATGAAAAAGTGTTAAGATGCTACGAGTGTGTGCAGAAGAAGTTCGATTTCAGCACATTCCGTCCAGAAGTTGCTATCGTATTAGGCTCTGGTCTTGGCGAATATGCGCAGGATATTCAGGTAATCGGCGAAGTTGATTATCATGATATCGAAGGATTCCCTGTTTCTACAGTTCCTGGTCACGCAGGAAAGTTCATCTTCGGTTATGTCGGAGATGTTAAGGTAGTATGCATGAAGGGTCGTGTTCACTACTACGAAGGTTATCCAATCACTGATGTTGTTCTGCCAATCCGTCTGATGAAGATGATGGGCGCTAAGATTCTGTTCCTGACTAACGCTTGCGGCGGAATCAATCCATCTTTTGAACCATGCGACTTCATGATGATTACAGACCACATCGCTACTTTCATTCCAGACCCACTTGCAGGTGAAAATATCGACGAATTAGGAACAAGATTCCCTGATATGTCTGAAATTTATGACAAGGATCTGCGTGAACTGATTAAGGAAGCTGCTGCCGAAAACAACATTAAGCTGCAGAAGGGTGTTTATGCACAGGTTCCTGGTCCATCTTTTGAAACTCCAGCAGAAATCAGAATGCTGAAGGCAGTAGGTGCTGACGTAGCTGGTATGTCCACAGCAGTAGAAGCTAAGGCTGCAAACCACATGAATATGAAAATCTGTGGTATTTCTTTCGTGAGCAATCTGGCTGCAGGTATCAGCCCAACTAAGCTGACTCATGAAGAAGTTCAGGAAGCTGCTAATATCGCAGCACCTAAGTTCAGACTGCTGGTTACTGAAACTGTTAAGAAGTTCCGCAGAGTGCTGTAAGAGCGCAGAAAATTTTGAAAAAATTTTCGTGTCGAATTTTGTCGAATATGAAAAAAATGAATAGCTGCAAATATAACCTGTGTTATTTTTATAGCTTAAATTACGCGAAAATCGCCCGCTAGGGCGATTTTTTTATGATTTTTAGCACAAATTTCAAAAGGTTGATTTTTTTGAAGTCTAGTGGTATAATTTTATAGATTATGGGGTCGTATACCCCTTTTCATTGAAAAAACGATTTTTTATTTTTCATTTCGTTGAGAAAGGTGACTATATGAGTTTAGAAGAAAAAACAAATGGCCAGTATGATGAGGCGCAGATACAGGTTCTTGAAGGTCTGGAAGCAGTTCGAAAAAGACCAGGTATGT
>CAZLJV010000025.1:0-16961 GCA_964559965.1 uncultured Oscillospiraceae bacterium
GCCCTATATAAAGCCTATGTATCGCATTTTCCAGCTGGCGCACATTCCCCGGCCAATCATAAGACTTTAGCATTTCCACAGCCTCTGGTGAAAATTCTTTTTCCTCCCCATACTTTTTTACATACCCCTCCAAAAAAGCCACCGCCAGACATTCAATATCCTCTTTTCGCTCGCGAAGCGCCGGAATATCCACCGCACAAATATTAAGGCGATAATACAAATCCTCCCTGAAACGCCCCTCGTCCACCAACTTGCGAAGCGACACATTGTTAGCGCAAACTACACGCACATTCACATGCCTCAGCTCCGTACCGCTAACCCGATAAAAAGTATTTTCCTGCAGCACACGAAGCAACTTGGACTGCATACCAATCGACAGCGCACCAATCTCATCGAGAAACAGCGTGCCATGGTTAGCCATCTCGAAATACCCTGCCTTACCCGATGCCTGCGCCCCAGTAAAAGCCCCCTTCTCGTAGCCAAAAAACTCCGACTCAGCCAGATTTTCCTGGATGGTGGCACAATTAATCTTAATGCACGGTTTACCCCGCCGAGGACTGTTTTGGTACAGAATGTTGAATACCTTCTCCTTACCCACGCCAGTCTCACCCTGCAAAATCACATTACAGTCGTACCTCGCCACATTCAAAACTTCATCAATCATGGCCGCCGTCACAGGGCTCTTGAACACGAAATCCTCCACCTGCTGCACATTTCCCCGCAAAATCTCCATGCCCGCACCATTTCGCACTGCCACTGCGCCGCTTTGCGACACCTGCATTTTTCCTTTTCGCTGGTAGATTGCATCTAAAAATTCCAGATTTGCTCCTACTTTCTCAATAAGCTCCGCTGCGAAATTGTGAGCTTCCTTTACATATCCGTCCAGTGCGTAAGACGTGACCTCTTTACCGAGGGAGTCAGCAACCAAAAGTCCTGCACCATAGTTATTTTTCAAACTTGCATAAAAAACTACACCCTTTTCCTTAACTAAAAGAGTAGCCACAGTTTCCGAGCCAGGAATATCCTCTAAATTTATCACCGCATCCATAGGGCGTGGATCATACAGCTGCTCAACTACAGATTGATAAGCATCTAAAGGCTGGCTCAAATCTACATAGCAAGTCTTTTTTATAATTGGCAAAAAAGCAGCCGTTATTTCCTTTTCAGTCAGCTCGCCAATTGAGTTATTATCTAAGATGGCCGTGACATGTGTGCCTTTGCCATAACCATCTGTGAGCATTTGAGCATAGAGTAGCATGGTGGAAAAATTTCCACCTATAATGGCTACCCTCTCAGCGTGGCTGTTTTGTATCGCCTTTCTAAAACCTATAAAATTGCCTTCTTCATCTATTGCCGAAAGGAGATATTTAGGTGAAATATCCCCTTCATATTTAACGATGCTCGTGGCTTCGAAACAGATTACATATCCTTTGCAGTCGATTTGTCCATAGTGATAATCTATGCCTTTGATTTCATCGAGATGCATTACCACACCGGTAAGGGATGAAAGGCTGTATACACGATCCCCCACTTTCAAGCTGCCAGTGTCAGTACTCTCTCCGATTTCTTCGATTGTCCCCATAAACAAGCCGCCGCTTCCTGTGTACGGATTATGCAGTTTGCCACGCTGCTGGACAATCTGCATAATTCGAGCTTTGATGCGAACTTCATCATAGCTGCAATAGCTGCATATCTGATTAAAGTTATCCCATTCTATATGTACAGTCTCCAAGCTGACACGAATTTCTCCGGCTCTGACCTTTCTGTTGTTATCTAACTTCCAGGCCATTACAGGAGTCACACCCTTAGGTTCTATAACTCGATTTGCTCCGAATCGCTTCATTCAGTCACCTCCGCATCTTACCCGAAATTCGCTTTGAATCTTACTCAAATAATAGCTTTAGCAGGAGATTTTGTCAACACAAAAAGGGCTGGCACCTGTGACGGATATCAACTTAATATCCGTCACAGGGCCAGCCCCATAAGATTCACTTTATAGCAATTATTACTTAGCTGCGTGCTTCTTTAATCTTACTTCTGGTTCGTTTGGCAGTCCGAACAGTGGAACGAACTTGTCTAAACCAGTGAATGTCAGAATCAGCAGGGATAATACTGCGATGTAAGCCATGAAGTTGAACTTCAGGAAGTCCATGTTAGTAATTTCTACCAGTGGATATACACCAGCAGCGATACCTACATAGAAACCTAAGTATACGTGCCATGGAATCAGCTGAGAACCGAATACACCCATAGCATCGCCGAAAGTAGCATTTCTCAGCTTCAGCTTGTACAGTGCTTCTTCGGAACCATCTACGTTTTCTTCAGTAATCTGCTTGATAACAGGTCCGATTGTAACGATCTGAGCCATTTCGTCAGCCAGGCAAGCATTACCTAACAGGCACAGAACAGCGTTCCAAGTCAGCAGACCTCTTACTCTCTTAGACATCTTTACAACGAATGCTGCCAGAGGAGCGAAAGCGTCCATCTTCTGCATTACGCCACCGAATGCTGCAACCCACATCATCATGATGATTACCCAAGCGCCAGCGCCTTCGAAACCAACATATACGATGTCATCCAGACAGCTCTGGATGGAACCAGCAGTACCAGCGAATACGCCCAGTACATAGGAAGTTACCAGACCGGAACCGATGCAGATGAATGTGTTGAAGCCCAGAATAGCCAGGCCGATTACGCACAGCAGAGGAATGATCATGTAAATAGGTACACCAGTAGCTACCTGGTTCAGCAGGTCTACTGCAGCAGGTCTTTCTACTTCCAGGAATTCGATAACCTCAGCAGGGATTTCTGCCATTACGTTAGCAGCACTTACGGATTCGCCAGGCAGACCCATTACGATACCTGCAACGAAGAAGCAGATAGCAGCCAGTACCAGACAGCTTACGGACCATACGCCCTGATGTCTAACTCTGTCTGTAACTTCTACACCCTGAATACCAGAGGATACGATTGTAGTATCGGAAATCAGACCGATGTTGTCGCCGAAGCAAGCACCACCTGCGATAGCGCAGACAGTCAGAATTGGGTCACCATCAACGATGTGAGACAGCCACATGAAGATTGGTGCGCAAGCTGCGAAAGTACCCCAAGAAGTACCAGTTGCGATAGACAGCAGGCAGCAGCAAACGAAACCAACGCATGCTACAGACTTAGCTGTAATACCCAGGGACAGCGCTAAGTTGATGATCGCTGCACCTACACCGTAGGACATGAATGCTTCTGCCATTGCATAAGCAAACATCAGAATAAACAGAGCTACCAGAATCTGGCTAACGCTCTTCATAGCAGAGTCTAATGCTTCCTGGAACTTAACCTTAGAAACAATGCCTGCGATTACGAACGCATATACGCATGCGAGGAATGCTGCGATTAACGCGTCCTGACCACTAATCATCAGTCCAGCAAGTACAAATACTGGAGAGAACTTCAGTAATCCAGTCACAATGTTCATCTTTTTTCTCCTTTTCTAAACACCATAAACTTAAATTCGAATTAGTTCGAATAATCTCGTACAATGCTAATTTAGCACAATTTTAGCTAAAAATCAACATTTTTCTTTACATTTCCTTAACACAGTCATCACTTTGTTTAATAAAACATTAACACACAGCATTTATTGTGACTTTCAACCAAAAACAAACCAACGCACCGCTGGGCAATCAGCGGTGCGTTGGTTTGTTTAGTTTGAGACTTGAACCCCTATGTTTGTACGGAACATGGAGCATAAGTTTGATTTTTAATTAAGATTAAGCTCTAATTAAGCAGCCTTCTTTAATCTTACTTCTGGTTCATCTGGCAGTCCGAACAGTGGAACGAACTTATCTAAGCCAGTGAATGTCAGAATTAACAGGGAGAATACTGCGATGTAAGCCATGAAGTTGAACTTCAGGAAGTCCATGTTAGTGATTTCTACCAGTGGATATACACCAGCAGCGATACCTACATAGAAACCTAAGTATACGTGCCATGGAATCAGCTGAGAACCGAATACACCCATAGCATCGCCGAAAGTAGCATTTCTCAGCTTCAGCTTGTACAGTGCTTCTTCGGAACCATCTACGTTTTCTTCAGTAATCTGCTTGATAACAGGTCCGATTGTAACGATCTGAGCCATTTCGTCAGCCAGGCAAGCATTACCTAACAGGCACAGAACAGCGTTCCAAGTCAGCAGACCTCTTACTCTCTTAGACATCTTTACAACGAATGCTGCCAGAGGAGCGAAAGCGTCCATCTTCTGCATTACGCCACCGAATGCTGCAACCCACATCATCATGATGATTACCCAAGCGCCAGCGCCTTCGAAACCAACATAGATAATGTTGTCCAGGCAGCTCTGAATGGAACCAGCAGTACCAGCGAATACGCCCAGTACATAAGCGGAAACCAGACCGGAACCGATACAGATGAATGTGTTAAAGCCCAGAATAGCCAGGCCGATAACCAGCAGCAGAGGAATTACCATGTATACTGGTACACCAGCAGATACCTGTTCCAGCAGAGATACTGCAGCAGGTCTTTCTACATTCAGGAAGTCGATAACTTCAGCAGGGATTTCTGCCATTACGTTAGCAGCACTTACTGTTTCGCCAGGCAGACCCATTACGATACCTGCAATGAAGAAGCAGATAGCGGACAGAACCAGACAACCTACAGACCATACACCCTGATGTCTAACTCTGTGGATAACTTCTACACCCTGAATACCGGAAGATACGATTGTAGTATCGGAAATCAGACCAATGTTGTCGCCGAAGCAAGCACCACCTGCAACTGCACATACAGTCAGGATTGGGTTACCATCAACGATGTGAGACAGCCACATGAAAATTGGTGCGCAAGCTGCGAAAGTACCCCAAGAAGTACCGGTTGCTACAGACAGCATACAGCAGCAGATAAAACCAACACATGCAACAGACTTCGCTGTAACACCCAGAGACAGCGCTAAGTTAATGATTGCCGCACCTACACCGTAGGACATGAATGCTTCAGCCATTGCGTAAGCAAACATCAGGATAAACAGCGCTACCAGAATGTGGCTAACACTGCTCATAGCAGAGTCTAAGGCTTCCTGGAATTTAACCTTAGCTACAACACCTGCGATTAAGAATGCGAAACAACAAGCAAGGAATGCTGCGATTAACGCATCCTGACCACTAATCATCAGTCCAGCAAGTACAAACACTGGAGAGAACTTCAGTAAACCAGTCACAATGTTCATCTTTTTTCTCCTTTTCTAAACACCATAAACTTATAAAATAATTTCGTACAATGCGAGTCTAACACAAATACTTCACATTTTCCACACTTCAAACACCTTCTTGACACCGTCTTAACTAATTCGCATCGTTTATTAACACTTTATTAACAACCACCGCCTTTTTCCCCTCAAAATCCGTTGTCCCCATGCGTTCTTTATGCTAAAATAACTGTATGCAAATACTTTATACATAGAACTGGAGACAACTAAAAATGGACAATACACTATTAGACAAAGATACTTTAGTGCGTACTATCCTTACAGCACTCAAAGGAGAACACGCCTGCGGCGGCGAAATGGAAGAAGCCGCAGCCAGAGCATATGATATGGGCGTTCAGTATGCACAGACACGCCGCTTCGACAATTCACGCTTCTATCATAACTACACCTTCAGATTGGACGATGGAAATACTGTAAGCTCTTCTTCGTTTTTTAACATCTTCATGTCCCGAAACCAGACGAGAGCCTATGTCGAAGCCGAAAAAGTGCTTCAGACATGTTTTGAGGAGAAAAAGCAGCTCGATGCAATCTTCCACTTAGTCCGTGACCAGCGTTTTGGTATAAACGGAGTTTTCAAGGCAATCATGTCGCCTAAGGAACCGCAGCAGCTGAACTACATCGACTTCACGCTCATCATCGCATGTTTCTGCGCCGGAGTTGTTAGCTAATATACGACTTTAACGCAGCAGATTACGAGCAATAAAAAAGGGGGCGAAGATATGTGATATCACACTTCGTCCCCTTTTGGGTTTATATTTGCATTTGCAGCAAGCTCGCCTAAGGTTGTTTCTCCCCAGCTATAATTTGTCAGATAGCTTCCCTTAAACAGCTGCACATATTCTTCTTTTCCTGAAAGATAATTATATAAATCGCAATCGACTTTATCCTGAACTATTCTTCGTTTTCCATCGACAACTTCCACTACTTCAGAAATTCCATACTCCTCTAATGTACTCTTTAGTCTCAGCGCTACCTTACGGTATCTGGAAAGCGTCAGCGTATTTACCGGCTCGTCCTCCCACAAGAAACTTATGGCCTCTTCAGATGTTACATATCCTCCTTTGCGATCCACTAACAATGCAAACAACTCTTTAGATTTTTTGTTGCGGAAGGCAATGGGATTTTCCCCTACGAATACATCAAAATATCCAAATGTGCGAATAGAAACATTATTGCTTTCACGCATAGTATCTTTCTCATCATCTGTATCCTTATCTACTGCATAAAGCATTACATATCGCGACGCATTGGTATTCGGTTCTTTCTCAGAGCATATAGCTTTAATCTTGCGCTCTGTTTCAGTTTGATAATCGAAGTAGTTAAACTCCGCTTCCCCCATGCTTAGAAGTTCCATGAAATCAACATACGCAGCCTCGCTGTGAGCCACGAAACGCTCTAATGGTGTGAAGCACTCTGTAAGATGCATCCATTCTTCTGTAGTATATCCGAAAAACTCGCATACATTATCGCTTGCATATAAAGGTTTAACCATTCCTTCAGGCGACAACTCAAATGCTGCAAGTCCGTCTGAAAACTGCATGATTAAATCACAAATCTTCTCCTTAGGATTATCATTATCTAAATGGTTTATTTTACGACAGCAGAAAAGACTTACAGACTCATCTATTTTTATAAATACACTCATATAACGCTTTACACTGCCATTTTCAGAACAAGTTTTGTATATAATCTGCGGCGGCTTTCCGTCAGAACTGTGCAGCTTTTTCTGGCAGAAATCGAGGAAAAACCTGCGAAGGTCATCTTGACATTCCGGTGCGACAATAGACGGTAACCACTTACCCATTGCATCATCAAGCTGCACAGCTAAATTTTCAAACTGTTTGAAATAAGATTCATCATCACAGTGAATACATTTAACGGTATTCATATCAAGATTAAACTCAAAGATCTTTTCGTAAACATCTGCAAGTGCTTTGGTATATCTTTTATCCTTGTCCTTAATATCTGTAATATCCGTCAGAACCGAATAACATACCATTCCACGATCAGTCATCATAGATGTGGCTGTATCACGCACATAAATAAGTATGCCATCTTTTTTCATCAGTCGGTATTCAGTAACCAGCATTTGTTCTGATTTAGACAGTTTCTCTATAAATTCAGAATATTTTCTGCGATCAGCAGGATGTACTATTTTTTCATACATGTCCGAATCTTCAGACCGCAGCTCATCTGCACTGACTCCCACCATTTTGCATAAGTTCTCACTGACAAAATCGAGATGAATCGGATCACTTAAATCATACTGATGAAAACCGCACACTCCATAATTAAATACATTTTCTGCATTTCGCAGCATATCACTCATAGACAACTTGAATACCTCCCCTCACTAACATTTCAGCAATACCTATTATAGTATCACATTTTGGGATGAAACTCCAGTTTTAATTTTCTTCTTTAATTTTCTTCTCGCTGAATACTTTTTCTGATTTTTCCGCTTATAGTTTTAGGCATTTCATCTACAAATTCCACTACACGAATCCACTTGTATTCAGCCAGTTTCTGATTGCAAAACTCTTTAATTTCAAGCTCTAACTCGCTATTCGCTTTATATCCGCTGCCAAGCACTATGATAGCCTTAATAGCCTGTCCTCTGAGAGTATCCGGAACACCTATTACGCTGCATTCTACAACTGCAGGATGCTCCATGAGAACATTTTCAATCTCATAAGGACCTACTCGATATCCCCCGGTTTTGATAATATCATCAAACCTTCCATGGAACCAATATCGTCCGCTTTCATCCATATAAGCGGCATCGCCAGTGTGATATACACCATCTCGCCAAGCATATTCATACTGTTTCTGATTATCAAGATATGCTGTAAATACCCCCGTTTGCTTTCCTTCCTTCTCTGGAACTATTACAATCTCACCGATTTCATTTGCACCTACAATCTCCCCCTGCTTATTTCGCAGCTGTATATTATAGAAAGGTGATGGAGTTCCCATAGAACCTTCCACCGCATCTGTTCCTTCGAAATTAGCAAGTAGTAATGTAGTCTCCGTTTGTCCATACCCTTCACGAAGCTGCAAACCTGTACATTCCGTAAACTTTCGAGAAATCTCAGGTGCCAGTACCTCACCTGCCGTAGTTGCATGCTTCAGCATAGGCATATCCGGAATTCCCTTTCTGACAAGATACCGATATACTGTAGGCGGCGCACAGAATGAAGTCACACCATATTTATTAATAATGGCTGTAAGCTGTTTCGGATCGAAATTGTCGAAATCGTATACCATGACCGCACTTCCTACAAGCCACTGACCATACAATTTTCCCCATGATGTCTTAGCCCAACCCGTTTCAGCAACCGTAAAGTGCAGGCCTCCGTCCTCAGCCTGATGCCAATATTTTGCCGTAACAATATGAGCAAGCGGGTAACTGTGCTCGTGGATTACACCCTTGGGATTTCCTGTTGTCCCCGATGTAAAGTAAAGCATCATAGGATCCGTCGCCTTTGTCTCAACCCTAGCAAAATCCTCGCTGGCCAGCTTCATTGCCTCCGTCAGGTTTTCAAACCCATCAGCATTCTTCTGTACGCACCAAAGCTTCGCTGAAGTGTCAGTCTTATCCAGAGCCTCAATAACCTTTTCCGGCACATCATTTTGGGTTGTGCATATTATAGCTTTTGCATCAGATACCTTTATACGATATACTAAATCGCTTACCGTAAGCATATGGGTAGCCGGAATCATTACTGCTCCCAGTTTGTGCAGGGCTATAGCTGCAAACCAATACTCATAGTGACGCTTTAGTATGAGCATTACTTTATCTCCACGACCAATTCCTGCCTCGCTGAAAACGTTTGCCATTTTGTTGCTGTACTTTTTTATGTCAGCGAAATTGAATATATGCTCCTCGCCATCCACATTGCACCATACGAGCGCCCGTTTATCAGGTGTATCTTCTGCAATTTTATCCACTACATCATAACCGAAATTAAAGTTTTCCGGATATTCAAGTGTAAGCCTTTCTAATCGGCCATTACTGTCGAATATTTCCTTGCAATATTTTTTGTATATGCTCATATTAATATTTACTCCTTATTAACTGCACTGACACCTAAATTGCGGAAGCGATCATAGCGATGCTGCGTAAGTTCAATGTCAGCTGACAATTCCCTCACTTCTTCTGCTAAAAGATCTCTGATGCGGTCATAAAATTTCTTTTTTCCAATATCTTTTTCGGAAAGAATTCGTTCAATTATACCAAGCGCTTTTGCATCTGTAGCTGTTAATTTCAGACTATTAGCTGCAGTCTCCGCCTTAGTTGAATCCTTCCATAAAATGCTGGCACAGCCTTCTGGTGAAATCACAGAATATACGGAATTTTGCAGCATCCATACTCTGTCTGCAACTGCAAGAGCAAGTGCTCCGCCGCTGCCGCCTTCGCCTATTAAAATAGAGATTACAGGAACGCATAGGGTGGACATTTCCATAAGATTTTCTGCAATGGCCTGTCCCTGACCTCGCTCCTCCGCCCCTATCCCACAATATGCACCTGATGTATCCACAAAGCATATTATAGGTCTTCCGAATTTCTCTGCCTGTTTCATCATACGCAGTGCTTTACGGTAGCCTTCAGGCTGAGGCATACCGAAATTTCGATAATTTCTCTCCTTGGCTGTATGTCCCTTTTCAATTGCAATTACTGTAACCGGGCAGCCATTCAGTTTTGCGATTCCACATACAACCGCATGGTCATCTGCATATCTGCGGTCACCATGGAATTCCATAAATCCTTCGAATATGTTACTTATATAATCAAGCCCGGTGGGTCTTTTGCTGTCACGGGCAATTTTTACATTTTCAAATGCGTTTTCGCTCATATAGCTCCCCTCCCATCATGCATCGCAAGTAAGTCAGTCAAATACTTTTTCTGACGAACACGCGGAACTATGCTGTCTACAAATCCATGCTCCAGAACAAATTCGGATTTTTGGAATCCCTTAGGAAGACTTTTTCTAGTAGTCTGCTCGATTACTCTTGCACCTGCGAAACCGACTGTAGCACCAGGTTCTGCTAATATAATATCTGCTTCCATAGCAAAACTTGCTGTAACTCCTCCTGTTGTAGGATCAGTAAGAATTGAAACATAGAGCAAGCCAGCATCGCTGTGACGCTTTACTGCTGCACTTGTCTTAGCCATCTGCATCAGCGAAAGCAAACCTTCCTGCATTCGTGCACCACCAGATACAGTAAATCCTATAACCGGTAAGCGCCGTCTTATGGCATACTCAAAGAGAGATGTTATTTTTTCACCAACTGCACTTCCCATGCTGCCCATCATAAAATATGATTCCATAATGAAAAGACAGCATTTTTGTCCGCCGATTGAAGCCGTCCCACATATGACGGCTTCCTTTTCACCGCTTGCTATGCGTACTGTTTCTATCTTTTCCTCATATCCAGGAAAGTTCAGCGGATTATCAGCAGTCATATCTGAATATAATTCTCTAAAGCTTCCCTTATCAGCAATCATTTTTATTCTCTGTCTTGCCTTCATTCGGAAATGATGGCCGCAGGGACAAACAAGGTTGTTAGCTAAGAGCCTACTCACTGGAATACTTTTTCTGCAATTTGGACAGCTCTTTTCTGGCTCACCATCATCTCTTTGCACAGGAGCAGCATCACGCCCACCTTCTTCTAATTGATTTTTAGGTTTCAAAAAATTTAATAATGCCATTTAATCACCTGTTTCCCATAAAAGTTAAATCATAATTTCCAGATGTAAATCTTTCATCATCCACAATTTGCAGCTGTTCTTCCACATTTGTCTGTATTCCATCGATTACCAGCTCACATAACGATGCTCGCATTTTTCTAAGTGCTTCTTCTCTCGTCTTGGCATATACAATCAATTTTCCAAGCAAAGAATCATAATATGGAGAAACTTCCGTCCCTTCTATCAGACATGTATCAAATCTGACTGACGGTCCGCCTGGAACGTGAAGCATTTTCAAAGTTCCGCAGTTTCCTGCATTTATACGGCACTCAATGGCTGAACCATCTATGTTTACATCTTCCTGAGTAAAGTTTAGCGGTATGCCTGCCGCAATTCGTATCTGCCATTTTACTAAATCATAACCTGTCAAAATCTCAGTAACGCAATGCTCAACTTGCAGACGAACATTCATCTCCATGAACCAGAAATTTCCATTCGTATCTAAGAGAAATTCTAATGTTCCAGCACCCACATAACCTATTTTCTTTACTGCATCTACTGCAAGCTTCATGATTTCATTTCGCTGCAGTTTATTCACTGCCGGAGATGGTGTTTCTTCAAGTAATTTTTGATTTCTTCTTTGAATAGAACAGTCCCTATCTCCCAGACATACTGCATTTCCATATTCATCAGCAAGTATCTGTAATTCCACATGCCGCGCAGGAAATACATATTTTTCTATATATACACTTCCATCACCAAAAGCAGCCAATGCCTCACTGGTTGCCTGATGATATGCTTCATCTATTTCTTCTTCAGATCGGATTAATCTAATACCACGACCTCCGCCTCCAGAGCAGGCTTTCAACATAATCGGATAACCAATATTATTGGCTGCATACTTCGCTTCTTCTACCGACTCAATTGCCTTTGTGCCTGGAATAACCTTTAGCCCTGTATTCATTATCAGCTCTTTTAATTTAGCTTTATCGCTTAATCTCTCCATACTTTCGCAGTCAGGCCCTATAAATACAATCCCGTTTTTTCTGCATTCCCTAGCAAAATGTGCATTTTCGGAGAGAAAGCCATAGCCCGGGTGGATTGCCTGCGCTCCTGCCAAAATAGCCGTGCTTATAATTTGCTTTTCATTAAGATAGCTTTCTGATGCTTCAGCACTTCCAATACAATAACTCTGATCAGCAAGTGCAACATGAAGGGCATCTTTATCTGCTTCAGAGTATACCGCTACTGTAGCCACGCCCATTTCTTTGCATGCTCTTATGATGCGAACTGCAATTTCACCACGATTTGCAATCAGTATTTTCGAAAACATAACTTACTCTCCTGTAATTGCAAACGAAAATTCTGCTGATGCACATAATTTTCCATCTACAGTAACCGTTCCCTCTGCGAAATAAAAAGGATGCTTAGCTCTTTTTATTCTGCATACAGTTTCAATCTTATCTTCTGGCTTTACGGGTGAGCGAAATTTCACATTGTTTAATCCTGTATAAACCGGTAATTTCCCCTCTGACATTTTATCCTTCAGCAATATACATGCTGACTGTGCCAGAATTTCGCATAAAATCACGCCTGGCACTATTGGATTTCCCGGGAAATGGCCTTTCAGAAAAAACTCGTCTCCTCTTACGGTATAGTGGCCGATAGCACTTCCGTCAACCTCTGTCACATCATCTAAGAGCAGCATATTATCTCTGTGAGGCAATATATTCATTATTTCTTCTCGATTCATAATCTTAACCTTTTTTTACCTCTTCAATTATTTCTTTATACGGAACAGCTCAGTACCATAATCTACGACCTGTCCATTAGTCACACATACCTCTGCAATAACCCCGTCTGTTTCAGCTGTAATCTCGTTCATAAGTTTCATAGCTTCCACAATACAAAGCGTCTGTCCCTTTTTTACGCTTTCGCCTGCCACCACATACGGGTCTGCATTTTCAGCTGGGGCTGAGTAGAATATGCCTACAATCGGCGACTTTATGCTGATATAATCTTTTGTTATATCCGTTTCTTCCACCGATACCTTCTGCACTGGTGGAGCAGCCTGCTCAGGAGCAGCGCACTCTAAACGGATTTTGCTATGTTCATCTGTAATCTCAAATCCCGTCAGCCCAAACTCTTTCATAAGTGTGGCATATTTACGAATATCTGCATCTTTCATAAAATCAAACCTTTCTAAAAGCCAGGCACGCATTGTGACCGCCAAATCCTAAGGAATTGGAAAGTGCCAAGGTGATTTCTGCATTCACTGCTTTGTTAGGCACACAATTCAAATCACAATTTTCATCCTGCTCATTTAAGTTAATAGTAGGCGGAATTACTGCTTCATTTAATGCAAACAGACATGCCATCGCTTCGATTGCCCCTGCTGCTCCCAGCATATGTCCAGTCATTGATTTTGTGGAGCTTACATATGCTTTCTTAGCATTCTCCTCACCTAACGCTGACTTAATAGCTATAGTCTCCACTTTGTCATTCATAGGTGTCCCTGTACCATGTGCATTTACATATACTACATCATTTTCAGTATATCCGGCCTCTCTCAAAGCATCTTTCATAGCCTGCGCACCACCGCGTCCATCTGGAAGAGGTGCTGTAATATGATGTGCATCGCATGTGGATCCGTAACCGCATACTTCACCATAGATTTTCGCACCACGCTTCTTTGCATGTTCATATTCCTCAAGCACAAGTGCTACTGCACCTTCTCCTATTACGAAACCACCTCTTCGTTTGTCAAATGGAAGAGATGCTTCATCAGGATTTTCAGAAGTGGTAAGCGCCTGCATATTTACGAAACCAGCTATCGCAGATGGACAAATAGCTGCCTCTGCACCCCCTGTAATCACCGCATCGGCATATCCGTGGCGAATTAATCTCATAGCCTCACCTATGGCATTTGAACCAGATGCACAAGCAGTAACTGCCGGCATTGCAGATCCCCTGCAATCATGTCTTATAGCAATCATTCCAGCTGCCATATTTCCTATCATCATAGGTACGAATAATGGTGAAACACGGCGTGGTCCTTTTTCAAGCAACTTCGTATGCTCTGTCTCGAAGGTTTGAATTCCGCCGATTCCAGATCCAAAGATCACAGCAAAACGTTCTGGCTCAACACTGCCCTCCACACCGCTTTCGTCTACTGCCTGCTGTGCTGCAGCAACAGCAAATTGTGCATAACGATCTGTACGAAGTACATCATTTACTTCCATGTATTCCTTTGGCTCAAAATCTTTAACTTCGGCAGCTAATTTGGCTTTGAACTTTTCTGTGCAAAAATGCGAGATCGGCCCGATTCCATTTTTCCCATTTTTCATTCCATCCCAAGTGTCTGCCACATTATTTCCTAAAGGCGTGATTGCACCTAAACCTGTGACAACTACCCTTCTATTTTCACTCATATTTTTCTCCTTACATTGCGATTCCGCCGTCTACACGAAGGACCTCGCCTGTTACATATTTCGCAGTCGCAAGATATGCAACTGCCTCAGCTATATCCTCTGTCTCCCCCATTTTTCCAAGGGGAATCATATTCAAAAGAGGATTATCTTCCTCTTTATTAGTCATGTCTGTAGCTATAAATCCAGGTGCAACTGCATTACAGCGAATACCCTTAGGTGCAAGCTCTTTTGCAGTCGATTTAGTAAGTCCTATGAGAGCAGCTTTTGATGCTGAATAATTGCACTGACCAGCATTTCCCATTAGACCTGAAACTGAACTTATATTAATTATGCAGCCTTCTCTCTGGCGTATAAATAAACCTGACATATGGCGAGTCATGTTAAATGCTCCCTTCAGATTTGTATTCATTACTGCATCAAAATCTTCTTCCTTCATCATGGCAATCAAACCATCACGAGTGATTCCTGCATTATTTACGAGAATATGTGCTGCTGAAAAGTCAGATTTAATTTTCGCTACAGTTTCCTTAACCGCTGCAAAATCTGAAACATCGCATTTATATGCCTTGGCAACAACACCATTTTCTTCGATGCACTTATTGCACACATCTTCTGCAGCTTGATTGTTACCTGCGTAAATTACAGCAATATTGGCTCCCATCGATGCAAACTTAAATGCTATAGCTGCCCCTATTCCTCGTGAGCCGCCTGTTATGACTGCCGTCTTTCCTTTTAACATACTTCTATACACCCTTCTATCTCGGCTAAATAATCTTCGTAATTCAATGCTTTTACATCTGCATTTATTTTTTTAATCATATTTGTAAGTGTTTTTCCTGGTCCAATCTCGATAAAAGTATCGATACCACTTGAAATCATATTTCGTATTATTTTTTCCCACTGAACCGGACTGCAAATCTGCTGAGACAATAAGCCTGCAGCATCACCGTCATACAGCTCGGAGGTTAAATTGGAGTAGAGAGGGATTTTGCCATAACTAAGTTCTGCACGGTCAAGCTCCTCAGCAAAGTGTTTAGCTGCCTCATTCATATATGGAGAATGGAATGCACCGCTCAACTTGAGTGGGATAGCTCGGCCTCCGACTCCTTTTATATCTGCAAAAAATTCATCTTTCTGTGATGCCAGACCTGATACCGTAATCTGTCCCGGACAGTTAAAGTTGACAGGATATACATCGGAATACTTTTCGCATACTTCTTCAACTTGTTCTGCTGTAAGTTTAACTACAGCTGCCATAAATGTGTCGTATTTTTCTGCTTCCTTCTGCATGAATTCGCCTCGTTTACATACAAGTTCGAATCCTGTTTTATAGTCAAATATTCCGCTGAATGCCGCCGCTGTCACCTCACCGAGAGAGAAGCCTGCAACTGCATCTGGTACTATTTTCTTATTTAGAAGCACGTTTGCCGCTGCAAGTTCCACAGCGAAAAGACAGGGCTGCGTGTTCACAGTCTCTTTCAGCTCATCGGCTGTGCCGCAAAAGCACTGCTCCTTTGTACCTGGACGAATTTCGTCACACATATCGAAGATTTCCCTTGCAGACGTATATTTTTTATATGTCGCTTCACCCATTCCTGGGTATTGATCACCCTGACCTGAAAATACAAATGCTATTCTACCCATTGTGATGCCCTCATGAGGATTGGCTCTGCTTCCTCCATAACTTCCTTTACTATTTCTGCTGCCGGCTGTTCTTTCTTAACCATGGCCGCAATCTGTCCCGAAAGGAAACAGCCATTTTCATTATCGCCTTCCTGAACTGCTAATCTCAATGAACCGTTTCCTCTTGCTTCTAACTTTTCATCTGTTTCACCGCCATATTCGGCCTTAGAATAATCTCTTGCAAACTTAGTTCGGAGACTTCTTACAGGATGTCCTAAGCGTTTTCCTGTCACCATGGTACATAAATCGGTAGCCTTCAAAATCTTTTCTTTATATATAGGGTGGATATTGCACTCGTTTGCACTTAGGAATCTGGTTCCCATCTGCACGCCCTGTGCGCCTAACATAAATGATGCTGCCACTCCTCTGCCATCTGCAATTCCCCCTGCTGCAATCACTGGCAGGTCCGTAGCATCGCATATCTGCGGAACGAGTACCATTGTGGTAAGCTCCCCTACATGACCACCGCTTTCACCGCCTTCAGCAATCAGCGCAGAAGCTCCCAGTCTAGTCATAAGTTTTGCCATAGCTACCGATGCAACTACAGGAATCACCTTAATACCTGCATTAATCCAGCTGCCTATGTATTTAGATGGATTTCCTGCACCTGTAGTTACGACTTCTACCTTTTCTTCCACAACTACATTGGCTACTTCTTCCACATAAGGGCTGAGAAGCATTATATTTACACCTATAGGCTTGTCTGTTATGCTTCTTGCAATTTTTATCTGCTCTCTCACATATTCGCCGGGAGCATTTCCTGCTGCAATAATCCCCAGACCGCCGCCGTCAGAAACGGCAGCAGCCAGTTTGCCGTCAGCGATCCAAGCCATACCTCCCTGGAATACAGGATATTGAATACCCAGCAGCTCACAAA
>CAZLJV010000026.1:0-11352 GCA_964559965.1 uncultured Oscillospiraceae bacterium
ATAATTATCTTAGAATTTAATTCTAAGATAATTTTTTTTACTGAAATTTCAAAGTTTTGTCACATATGGTTGGCAGTGCGCTTCTAATTTAAGGTGAAAAATAGTTATTGTACATTGCAGCTAAGTTAGAAGTGTTTTGGACGATTTTTTCCTTTTATTTGAAAGTAGTTCGTGGTATACTATTGACAGGCGTACTCTCGTGCAGGAAGTTGTACTACAGGAGTTTTGCCAGGAAAAGGGGGAGAAGCTAATGAAGAAAAATTGTATAAAGAAGAGAATTCTGCCGCTTGCACTGTTGGCTGCATTTAGTGCGTTGGTGTTCTACTATGACGACACGGAACGGATTCTTGAAGATTAAGAAGAAGTCGCCCTGGGAGAAGGAATGGGATGACTTGCTGAAGAGGGAAGCTAAGTTTGAGGAGAAACGGCATGCGGGACCGACCAGCGTATTGATAAATAAGCTGGATAGATTCGTTCCGGCTAAGTTGTCCTCGACTTTGAATGCTGCTTTTTATAAAGGGTTCCAGGTAATCTTCGAAAAGGGTACCGGAGTGATTGAAAAGACATACAATAAGGAACAGAAGGAAAAGGACTTCCAGATAAATACTTATGCCACAGAGCTGGGTGCAGACAGGAAGACAGTTCGAAAGTTTACTAAGCAGGCTAAGTCTGCTAAAACTTTAAATTTGCTTGCATCTACTGTAGAAGGTGTGGGCTTGGGACTTGTCGGTGCAGGAATTCCGGACATACCTCTGTTTATTGCTATGCTTCTGAAGAGCGTATATGAGATTGCGCTTAGCTATGGATATTCTTACGATACTGAAGAGGAAAAAGTATTCATTCTGAAAATGATTCAGATAGCCATGCTCGATGGGGAAGATTATCAGGAGGCTAATGCACAATTTGATGAGCTTATAGATCAGATAGTTGAAGATGGTGACAGCTTAGAAGGGTACAGAGTGGATAAGGAGGCTCAGATGAGAGCAACCTCCGAAGCACTGTCAGCAGAAATGATATATACGAAATTTTTGCAGGGACAGATGATTGTCGGTATTGCCGGAGGCATCTTCGACCCGATTTATATCAATAGAATAAGCGACTATGCGGTGTTGAAATATCGTCGTCGTTTCTTACGGAGCAAGATTAGCACTTCCGTTTGAAATAAATAATGCGTGAGTTCGAGACCTTCCTCACGATAATCAAAACTAAAGGAGAGATTTTTTATGAAACACAGAAAGTTTGATCTGAAAGACCTGACATTCGCAGGTCTGATAGCAGCACTTTATGTGCTGCTTACTTTTTTTGCCAACACAGTAGGCATGGCAAGCGGTATGATTCAGCTTCGTTTGTCTGAAGCACTGACCATATTACCAGTATTTACGGCGGCTGCCATTCCAGGGCTTACAATCGGCTGTCTGCTGGCGAATTTTTTGACTGGCTGCGCAGTCTGGGATGTGGTATTCGGAAGTTTAGCCACGTTTTTAGGCGCACTTGGAACTCATTACATAGGAAGAAAATTTCCTGCACTGGGACCTGTGTTCCCTGTTTTAGCCAATTGCTTAATCGTGCCTCCGGTATTGATAAAAGTGTATGGAGTAAGCGAAGCCTGGGGGTTTTTAGTTTTCACCGTAGGCCTTGGGGAAGTTCTGTCCTGCGGAATTCTCGGCTGGATACTCTATAAGGCTGTGAAGAAGACCAAGCTGTTTTAGATATAGAAAATGATTTGCAATTTGAGGAGGAGAAGAAGAAAAAATGAAGCTTAAAAAAAGCGCATACAGCTATGTAATGATGCTGGGACACTTATGCGCTGATTTGGGCGGGGGCGCACTGCCTGCTATCCTGCCATTTCTTATGACACAAAAAGGACTGACATATACCCAGACTGCAGGTCTGACTTTTGCGCTGAGCAGCGTAGGTTCGATTATTCAGCCTTTGTTCGGAAATATGGCAGATAAGCATGCGAGACCGTGGCTCATGACACTGGGAATACTCATGGCAGGCTGCGGAATTTCACTTCTCGGCTTTGTAGATAATTATTGGATAATGTTCGCCTTAGTGCTTTTTAATGGCGTGGGAGCAGCCATCTTCCATCCAGACGGCGGCAGAATGGCTAATTATGTAGCAGGCGAAAAGAAGGGCAAGGGAATCAGCCTGTTCTCAGTAGGCGGAAATATGGGCGGAGCTTTAGGTCCTATGGTAGCAGTAGCAGGAATCACTCTGCTAGGCGGCGACCTTAGAGGTACAGGACTTTTAGCAATCCCTGTATTTTTAATGGCAGGTTTCATGTTTACGCAGCATAATAACTTGGAGGGCTTCGCTGCAGAAGGCATGAAGGCGACTAAAGAAGCTATGGATGCAGGTCAGAAGGACGATTGGAACTCCTTCCTCAAGCTCACCGGCGTAGCATTCCTTCGCTCCATAATTACTGTAGGCATGAATACCTTTGTGCCTATGTTCTATATGAATGTGCTGATGCAGTCAGAAGCACTGTCAGGCTCCATCACTACACTGTGGGCATTGGCAGGCGCTTGTGCGACCTTAATCGGAGGCTACCTTGCAGACCGCTTCGGATTCAGCAAGACTATTCGCACAGGGCTTCTGTTTTTAATACCATGTTTAGCTGTTTTCGCAATGTCACGCTCAGTTATACTGTGCACAATTTTAGTAATTCCATGCGCAATATTCCTGAACTTCGCATTCAGTCCGTCAGTTGCGCTGGGACAGAAATTCGTGCCTAACCACATCGGACTTGCTTCAGGAATTACCATGGGCCTTGCAAACAGCTTCGGCGGCGTAGTATCTCCGTTTCTTGGCAAAATCGCTGATGCCAACGGTCTGCCGATAGTCATGTGGATTTTGGTGGGCGTAGCAGCGTGCGCATGCATAGGATCGTTTTTTATCTCTGATCCAGAGAAATAAATAGTGAGTATATATAAATATATGGGAGGAAGTTATAAAATGAAATATGATGAAATCGTCCCAGTTAGATATGTGGACGAAAAAATGCTGATTTTAGACCAGACTAAGCTGCCTGGCGAAGAAGTCTATATCGAAATGGAAACAAAGGAAGATGTATGGGATGCAATCTTTAAGCTGAAGGTTCGCGGAGCACCAGCAATCGGTGTAGCCGCAGCTTGGGGTCTGTATATTTCCATTCGTGAAATCGAAGCTGCAACAGCAGCAGAATTTGCAGATAAGGTGCGTGAAATTGCAGATTATCTGAACTCTTCAAGACCGACTGCAGTAAACCTGTCATGGGCACTGAAGCGCATGGTTAAGACTATGGAAGACTATCTGGACGGCTGCGAAGGCGTGCTTCATGAAGAAGGACTGGCTCCAGAAGCATTAGAATTAGAAGAAGAAAGAAAGATTCACTGGACTAAGGAAGTTCTGAAGGCAGAAGCTCGCAGAATCCACGAAGAAGATATCGAAGCGTGCAAAGCTATGGGTGAATACGGTCTGAGCCTGCTGAAAGACGGCATGGGAATCCTGACACATTGCAACGCAGGAACCATCGCAACAGCTAAGTACGGCACATGCCTGGCACCGCTTCACTTAGGCCATGAAAGAGGATACAATTTCAAAGTCTTCGCTGATGAAACTCGTCCTCTGCTGCAGGGTGCTCGTCTGACCAGCTGGGAACTGAACCGTGCAGGCATCGATGTTACACTGATCTGTGACAACATGGCATCTATCGTAATGAAAAATGGCTGGATCGATGCAGTTGTAGTTGGATGCGACCGCATGGCAGCCAACGGTGACGGTGCTAATAAGATTGGAACATCAGGAGTAGCGATTTTAGCTAAGGAATATGGAATCCCATTCTATATGTTTATACCTACTTCTACCATCGACTTGAATACTGCGACAGGTGACGACATCGTAATCGAGCAGCGCAACGGAGAAGAAATCTACAAGATGTGGTACGAAAAGGAAATGGCTCCATCTGGAGTTAAGACATATAATCCAGCTTTCGATGTAACAGACCATAAATACATAACAGCAGTAGTAACTGAAAAAGGCGTAGTATATCCACCTTATGACGTAAACCTGCCAAAGCTGTTCGAAAAGTAAACAGGTATGGAAATAGAGGTGTAATGAAGTGAATTTTATTGCAAAACATGCAAAAATAGCTGTAGTGCTTGCCGTAGTCTGCGGTGCGTGCTCAGGTTCTTTAAGTGCTCTTACAGCGATTCCCGCAATCGGAATAGGATTTTTGAGACTGACAATAGTTCTGCCATTCTTTCTCGTTCCCGTACTGACTAATCAGGAAAAGAGAGAACAGGTTAAGGCAATAAGCAAGACAGACTGGATATGGTGTGCTATTTCCGGGATTTTTCTCTTCGGACATTACTTCAGCTGGTTCAATGCAGTTAAGATGACTAATGTAGCCAGTGCAGCAGTGCTGGCATCGTTCCATCCTATCGTAGTAATATTAGTTACAGTATTCATTATGAAGAAGAAGGTGAGCTGGAAATCCATAGCAGCAATCTTACTTGCGCTGGCTGGCGGTGCTGTCGTAATGGGATTCGACCTTGGAGCGCTGACAAGCGGACAGCTTGCCGGTAATATCTTAGGTCTGATGGCTGGTATTTTTATGGGACTCTACTTCGCCGTTGGCGGGCACGTTCGTAAACGCGTGGATGGAAGCCTGTATGTATTATTCGTATTCGCAGCCTGCTGGATATGTTTTGCCATAGCATCTGTGGCTACGGGAACATCACTGCTGGGATATACTTTTGCAGATTATTTATATGTAGTCATCATGGCGATTGTCTGCCAGATGGGCGCGCATGCAGTATTCAACATGTGCATCGGTCATGTAAATCCACTTTATGTATCCACTTGGGAGACTGCGGACCCTGTGTTCTGCATTTTAATCGCAATGATTACCTTAGGACAAGTTCCTGCTCCGTACGAAATCGCAGGCTGTGTCTTAGTCGTAGGTGCGCTTTTGTTCTATAATTATCAGGAAAGTAAAGAGAGCCAGAACTAATGAGTTATAAAGTAAAATTACAGTCTTTCGAGGGACCTTTCGACCTGCTGGTATACCTTATTGAAACCTCAGAGATGAGCATCTATGATATTAAGATAAGCGAAATCACCAGCCAATATCTGGACTATATCGATTCTATGAGGGAGATGGATGTTACTATAGCATCTGAGTTCATGGTTTTAGCATCGGCGCTGATTGAGATTAAGTCTAAGATGATTCTGCCTCGTGTGGTAGATCCATGGGAAGATGGAGTGGTTGAAGAGGATCCGAGAACAGAGCTGGTAGAACGATTATTAGAATACAAGCGATTCAAACAGGCCGCAGAAATCCTGTCAGAGCATGAGGATCGCAGTCTTAATATGCTTCAAAAGCCGCAGGAAGATATATCAGAATATTTGAATCAGCCGGACGAATATCTGCGTCTGGATTTGAACCAGTTTGCCAACGCATTCCAACTCTTTATACAGAAAAAGCAGAAAGTCGAGTCTGTGCGCAAACACTATACCAGAATCGAGCGTGAAAGAGCCCGTATGGAAGAGAGAATTTCATATATCGCAGATGTTTTGAGAAGAAGCATCGGGCAGATATTTAATTTCAAAGAATTTATCTCCGACAAAAAAGACAGATATGATGTGGTAGTTACCTTCGTATCTCTCCTTGAAATGGCTAAGAATCGCATAGTCAGTGTTGAGCAAAACACGACCTACGGTGACATAAAAGTTTCCGCTGGGCAAAATGTTGATGGTACAGTCAGTCTCGATGTAGTGGAGGAAATTTCAGATGACAAGTAAAAAGATGATTAAATCCGCATTTGAATCCATGATGTTTATCTGGGGAGAGCCGCTTGATGTTAAGGCGGCTGCGGAGGTTTTCAATATATCGAAACAGGATGCAATGGAACTGTTTCTGGAATTGCAGCAAGAATATGAAATGGAAGGTCGAGGTATCGTAATCAGACAGGTAAATCAGTCCTTTCAGTTCGTTACTCGTGCGGAAAATGCAGGTTACATAGAAAAACTGTGTACACCTGTAAAAACTCGCAAGCTGTCTCAGTCTGCGCTGGAAGTTTTAGCTATTGTTGCATACAAGCAGCCGGTGACTAAAGGTGAGATTGAGGCGATTCGCGGTATCAAGTGCGACCGTGTAATGGACGGTCTTATAAAAAAAGATTTAGTATGCGAAAAGGGTCGTTCGGAGGCTGTTGGAAGGCCTATTCTCTACGGCACTACGGACACATTCCTGAAGCATTTCGGTTTCAGTACTCTTAAAGAATTACCGCCGATAGATGATATAGATGGCATTATGGGGCTGGATGAGGAAGTCGATGCGCATGATGAAGAGGACGATCCAGTAGCAAAGGGTCAGATTAAGTTTGAATTTTAATTAAGCTTGAATTTTAATTAAGCTTGGTTTCTAAATGCTAAACTTAAAATCCAGTCATAAAGTTCGGATTTCCTTCGTAAACTCTCAGTAGAATTGGAAAATCGAAAGAATGAGAGAGTAATGCAGAGAGAAATGAAGGGGAAAGCAGAAAAAAGCTGGAGTGTTAAGATTTTGCTGGGGACGGCACTTGTGATAAGCATCATAGGTTCGGCATGGCAGAATTGGCACATGGAAAGCGGTCGATTGGGCGCTGGAAGTGCTCAGGCAGCATCGCTGCCGGTTCCGGGGATTTCGGCCGGTGCGGCAATTTTAGCAGAAAGTACTGCGGGCGGCGCTGAAGCACACGCTGATGGCGGTCTTGAGGTGCTGTACGAATACAATGCAGATAAAAAGATGTACCCGGCTAGTACGACGAAGATAATGACGGCACTGGTGGTACTTGAGATTTGTGAGGAGCAAAACCTGAAGCTCGATAACGAGATAATCGTTCCGTCGGGCGCTGAAGGGGTGGAAGGCTCCTCTCTCTATTTGAAGGCAGGTGAGCGAGTCAGCCTGGAAAAGCTCATGTACGGCCTTATGCTCCAGTCGGGAAATGATGCGGCGACTGCCCTTGCCATAACTATGGGCGGTGGAGAAGATGAAGAGGCTGCACAGGCCAGATTCGTGGAGAGAATGAATGAAAAGGCGGCCGATTTAGGCTGCGAAAATACTCATTTTACAAATCCCCATGGGCTTCATCATGAGCAGCATTATACAACGGCTCGAGACTTGGCGAAAATCGCTGAGGAGGCCATGAAAAAGGACATATTCCGTCAAATCGTATCCGCAAAAGAATGGGGCGATTTCGCCAACAAGAACAAGACAGTATTTCAGTACGAGGGCGGAAACGGCATAAAAATCGGCTTTACGAAAACATCGGGCAGGACTTTGGTGGCGTCAGCAAACCGCAGCGGCCGCCAGCTTATAGCGGTGGTCCTCAATGACGGAAACTGGTTTCAGGACGCTTATGCGCTGATGGATTACGGATTCTCACGATAGTACAATTCTAAAAAAACAACTAAGAAGTGATGTGAGGAGGCGGAATCGTGAAATATATCTGTGCTGATCGAGGCGGCGAGTGCTGTCCGTGTCATTTGATGGAAGCCGGACAATGTTATACATGTACCATGGTGCGAGAGGGAGTTTGCAGCTGCGAAGATGCGGCTGGCTGGCAAGGCGTTTGTCCATATACGGAGTGGGAGCAGCAAGGCGAAAAAGTCATAAAGTTGCGCGTGGGAACGGAGCCGAAGTCGGGGTTAAAATCGGAAAGAAATCGCTTATCGCAATTTAGCATTCTTAGCAAAATCCCCTTCGCTCAGGATCTTTTCGTCGTCGGGCTTTCTGTTCCTCTGGGTTTTGCGGAGAAATGCCAAGCCCCGGGAAGCTATATAATGGCGGAGAGCTTAGGTTGGCCAATGCCTATTTCCGTACTGAGATGCCAAAGTCATAAGGGAATTGTGGAATTTCTAATTAAGGCAACGGGGCCTAAAAGTCAGGCTCTGCTTCAGCAGGATAAGTGGACTGTGGCAGGCCCATATAGGAATGGGCTGCTGAATATTGCCAGCGCCGCCGCCGCAGGCACCACCGGTGCCTGCGGTGCTGGCTGCATGGCCATGCAGCCAGCGGCTTTCGGCCAGCAGCCGAAAGCTGGCGGCCAGAGCTGGAAAGCTGCCGCCAAGCCACATGTTGTTGTGGCACGAGGAACTGCCGTCGCTCCGCTTGTGAATCTGCTTAACAGTCCGGAGGGCTTCGGCATGTTGAAATCTGGATCTTGTGGTATTGAAATTTACCTTGATGATGAAGCACTTCCTAAGGAATGGAAGGAAGAATATCTTCAAGGCTGGCCTTACGAAAGGATTTCGCTTAGAGAAAATGCGCAGATGGAAAGGATTAAGAATATTATTTTTGAAAATATTTATAATACTGAAAATTCCGTTTTTTTGCTCGTGAGCGAATATTATATCAAAAATCTGACAAAAGGCTTGGGAAAGGCTGAAATGAGCCGTATAATCATGCCTAATCCGGCTAATATGTGCTGTTCAGAAGGGATATGCGGAGCTTGCAGCCATACAGATTAAGATGGAGTAACGGTGCGGCTTTGCAAATGCAATATGCAAGTATAGCATGAAAGTGCAGAGTATGTGAGAGGTGATTACTAATGAATGTACTAAAAAATACAACCCAGCTGGCCTTGGTTTTATGCCAGCAATATGTAGAAAATTTTTCGGCAGCAGTAGATGCCACATGCGGAAATGGTCACGATACTCTGTGGCTTGCTGAAAGATTTGAAAAAGTATACGGCTTCGACATACAGCAGGCTGCTATCGATTCCACATCAGCAAGGCTTAAAGAGGCTGGATATGATAATGTAAAGCTCATATGTGACAGTCATCATAAGATGACAGACTATGTAGAAGAAAGACCTGGATTAATCTTATTTAATCTGGGTTATCTTCCCGGCGGTGACAAGGAGAAAAGCACGGAATCTTCTACTACCATCGATGCCCTCAAGTCTTCATTAAAAATCTTAGCAACAGATGGCCTTCTGTGCATTACCATGTATCAGGGTCATGAGGCTGGCTTCAAGGAGCGACAGGAAATTCTGAGCTGGGCGAAGAATTTGGATAAAGGGATTTATCACTGCGTCCACACTGATATGATAAATCAGCCTAATCGCCCACCTGAAATCTTATGGATAACTAAGAAAAAGGATAGCTAAAAAAGATTTCTAAAAAGCATAGTGTGAACCTCGCCTGCATAGATTTGCAGGGGAGGTTTTTTATATGACGGAGATTTTAATTGTAGGAGGCGGCTGGGCTGGGTGCAGCGCAGCGCTGACGGCTGCCAAACAAGGTGCGAAGGTTACTCTTTTAGAAAAGACGGATATGCTCTTAGGTGCTGGCAATGTGGGCGGAATTATGCGAAACAATGGCAGGTTTACTGCTGCTGAAGAAAACATAGCCTTAGGTGCAGGTGAACTTTTCAAAATCACTGACAAGTATTCGGTACATAGGAATGTGAATTTTCCGGGGCATATGCATGCCAGTTTTTATGATGCGAAGAAGGTGGAGCCGGCGGTACGCGGGCTCCTTAGGAAGCGTGGCATAGATTTTCGCCTTTCGTGCCGTGCAGTTGATGTGGACTGGAGCGAAGGCTCGGAAGGCGAAAAGGTTATAGAGGCGGTTCATGCCATTGAAAATGGAAGGCAGGTCTCTTTTAAGATGGACGGCGTGGTAGAGGCCACTGGTTCCAGTGGCCCTATGGGGAATTGTATGAGATATGGCAATGGATGTTCTATGTGCATCCAGCGTTGCCCGGCCTTCGGCCCGCGCGTTAGCTTGACGGCGCGGGCCGGGGCGGAGGACATCTCCGCCCGCCGCGACAGCGGCAGGCCGGGCGCACTCAGCGGCTCTTGTAAGCTGGATCGAAGATCCGTTTCACCTAAGCTGCGAAAAAAACTTTCAAAGGAAGGTGTCGTAATTCTCAAACTGCCGCCTGAACTAATAGAAAAAAAGAAACTTAAAGAAAAGGTGTGCCAGCAGTATGCCTTGGACCAGTTTGCAGAAAATCTAATTTTGCTGGACACTGGTGATGTAAAGCTGATGACATCATATTTTCCGCTGGAAAAACTTCATAAGATAGAAGGCTTGGAAAATGCTAAGTTTACAGATCCGTATGCAGGTGGAAAGGGCAATTCTGTAAGATATATGAGCGTAGGTGAGAGAGAAGATACAATGCGAGCTAAGGGATTTAAGAACATGTACTTGGCAGGAGAAAAATCAGGATTTTTCATCGGTCATACGGAGGCTATAACTACGGGAAGTTTAGCAGGATACAATGTGGTGAGGGGAGTGACAGGGCTGGAAGAACAAGTTTTGCCAAGAAGTTTGGCAGTAGGGGAGCTGCTGGCGTATGCTCAGGAAATGCTTAGAAGGGAAGATGGGTTGTATCACCGATTTACTTTTGCGGGCGGCGAGTTTTTCGAAAGGATGCAGGAGCTGGGGCTTTATCAGGTTCGTCCGGCTGAGATTCAAAGGCGTGTGGCGAAGGCAGGGCTTAAAGGACTTTACGAAATATGATTGCCAACAAGGCTTATGATGTGATAAAATGAAGAGTAATAAACGTTGAGAGAACAGATTTTGCAAGGAGACAAATAAAAGATGAGAATTAATAAATATATAGCTCAGGCGGGCGTGGCCAGCCGAAGAAAGGCAGATGAACTGATTACCAATGGTAATGTTAAGGTAAACGGTGCTGTGATGAAGGAGCCTGGTTATGATGTTAAAGATGGGGATAAGGTTTCTGTAAATGGCAGACTTATCGAAGCTAAGGAAAAGCTGGAATATGTACTGATTAATAAGCCTCTGGGTATGGTTACTACTGTGGAGGACGATAAGGATCGTCTGACGGTTATGGAGGTTGTAAAGGATATCGATGCTCGACTTTTCCCTGTGGGCAGACTCGACTACAATACCAGCGGTGCGCTGATTATGACTAATGATGGTAATTTGGCTTACCATCTGACTCATCCTAAGCATGAGGTTTACAAGACTTATCATGCACTGGTTAAGGGTGTTCTGTCTGATGAGAAGGTTGCTCGTCTGCGCAAGGGTGTGGACATCGGTGGTTATGTGACATCGAAGGCTTATGTAAAGATTTTGAGAGGTACGAGAACTACTACTACTGTAGAAATTTCCATTCACGAGGGTAAGAATCGTCAGGTTAGAAAGATGTTTGCTGCTGTGGGCAATCCTGTTCAGGAGCTGGAGCGTGTTGCAATCGGTGATATCCGTCTGGGGCATCTGCGTCAGGGGCATTACCGTAAGCTGACTCGTGAGGAAATAGAGTATCTGAAGAACTGCTAACAGAATATTATTTTTGTGATTTTTTAAGACCGTGCCGGGGCGTGATTTATGCCTTGTACGGTCTTTTTT
>CAZLJV010000026.1:11452-16742 GCA_964559965.1 uncultured Oscillospiraceae bacterium
GGTGGAGATGTGCGTAAATAAAAAGACTGCCGTACAGCGGGCTAATCGCCCGCCGCACGGCAGCCTTTAAGCAAAGTATAAAGTTCTTAAAAGATGTCTTTATTAATTACTTTCTCTTGCATTCCTTTGGAGTTACGCAAGTACCAGTAGCTCTAGCTACTACGATTGGTTCTTCCAGAACGTCAGCTGCAGATGGGCTGATGTCAGGTCTGGAAACGATAACCTTTCTAGCTTCGAAGCTCATCTTTCTGGAAGTGTTACCAACCTTAGTGATTTCACCGTATGCTTCGATGTAGTCACCAGCGTAAGTTGGAGCCAGGAATTCTACGTTGTCATATGCGCAGAACAGACCTTCGTCGCCGTCGATCTGGATCAGCAGTTCAGTAGCAACGTCGCCGAACAGGTGAACCATGTGTGCACCGTCAACCAGGTTTCCGCCGTAGTGAGCATCCTTTGCAGACATTCTCATTCTTAATGTAGAAGTGTACTTCTTTTCTTCCATTTTTATTATCTCCTTTTATGTATAAAATATTTTTTAGACGTTAGTTAAATTATATGGCGCCATACAACTAAATTAACGTTTTACTAAAATATATATTGCAATTTGCGTGCCAATGGATTATTATTGAAAATAGGAAAAAAGTGAACCGTTTTAGAATCACCACTTTTTCTCCTGAACCGAAAAAGGAGTACGATTTTATGAACAAAACATTAAATATGAGCAGAGTATTAGAACCGCAGCAGGTTTTGCCTACATCTGCCTGGCGTTTGGACAATAACCGAAATATTTTTCCCGACGAAATTCGCCTTTCATTGAAGAGTATTCACCTGGAGGGTACCAGTTTCAAGCAGATTAGAACTGAGGCCAACGATAACGAGGAGCAGATAAAGCGTAAAATCATCGACATCGTAATTAGACGAGGCAAGCTCCACAACCCAGTAACGGATACGGGCGGCCTGGCCTTCGGCGTAATCGAGCAGATAGGCGCAGAATTCGACAATCCGCAGGGGTTCAAAGTGGGAGACGAGGTGCTTTGCAACGCCTCCTTAGCGTCGATTCCAATGCACATCGAGCGAATTCACTCCATCGACCCGGTGTTCCACCAGATTGACGCTGACGGATATATGATTGCAAACAGCAAAATCTCCTTAGTCCGCATTGATCCTGGCGTGCCGGAAAAACTTCTCATGTTTGCATTCGACGAGTCAGGAACGCTGCTGCGCCTGCATCAGAAGATTCAGAAGTCCGGCGACACTCGTTTTCTGATAGTGGGAAACAGCTTGATTACTAATATATTATATGGATATACGATTCGCCGTGCAGCTGGTCCGAATGCTGAAATTGTAAGCATTTTCGACAGAAAGACGGATCTTAGAATAACCGGCGGGCAGGTAAATGCTTTGATGGGTATGGTTTTCGACGAAATTCATTATATGGATATCTTGAAACCGCTGGAATGCATGAAGAGGCTTGATCGCGATTCCTACTTTGATTATTCCATTAACTGCGCTGAAATCCCTGGTGCTGAGACAATCAATATTTTAGCGGCAAAGCGTGGCGGGACGGTGCTTTTTGCTAATCTCATAAACAACCTTAACATCGCACTTTATATCACGGAATCTCTTACGAAACCTTTGGAAATCCAGGGGGCACAGGGATATTTAGATGATTATGATGTATATGATTTGGAGATGGTTCGTGAGCTGGCTCCATACTTTGAAAATGCTCACTTCGAGCTGGCTGGAGCACTTGATATTGCTGATGAAGATAAGAGCGGCCATGCTTTTGCAAGGGAGGAGGAGGTTGTGATGCACGAGGACTATGTTTATCGCAGCCGTTCCATGAAGCTGGTACTGGACGAAATGATGCGTGTTTCTAAGTATGACTGTAACGTAATCATCTTCGGAGACACTGGTGTAGGTAAGGAAAAAGCAGCTAATATCATACAGAAAAACAGCGACAGAAAGATGCAGCCTTTTGTAAAAATAAACTGTGCATCGATCGCTCCAAACTTGATAGAATCAGAGTTTTTTGGCTATGAAAAGGGTGCATTTACGGGTGCAAACAACACTGGTAAGAAGGGATATTTCGAAATTGCTAATAACGGTGTTATCTTCCTCGATGAAATAGGGGAACTTCCGCTGGAAATGCAGGCGAAACTCCTTCGTGTAATTCAGGATGGTGAGTTTTATAGGGTTGGCGGTACGGTTCCTACTAAGACTAATGTAAGAATAATATCTGCAACTAACCGTGACCTGGAGGACTGGATTGAAAAGGGCTTATTCCGCCGAGATCTTTATTACAGATTAAATGTTGTACCTATTCGTATTCCAAACCTTGCGGATCGTAAGGAGGATGTGCCTGTGCTGGTTAAGCACTTCCTTAAAAAGTATGGTCAGAAGTTTGGAAGACTGCGCAGTATCGATGAAGCGGCACTGGAATATTTGACTCAGCAGCAGTGGCCGGGCAATATCAGAGAGCTTGAAAATGCTGTTCAGCGCTTGATAATCTCGGCTAAAGGCGACACAATCAGCTTGATGGATGTAATGCGTGACAGTCACGGTGAAATATTCGGAGAAACGCCAACTCAGATACCTGAAAATACAGGCGAGGAAAACGAATATCTGCCGGAACAGGAGCTGGATTTACAGCTTGCAGTTGATGAATATGAGAAGGGTTTGATCAAATATGCCTGTGATAAATATGGTTCTACCAGAAAGGCAGCTAAAGCACTGGGAATCAGCCAGACTCAAATAGTTAGGAAAAAGAAAAAATATGAAATTTCTTAGTTTTCATAGATTTATCATAAAAGTGTGATATAATATAAACGAGCAGAGGGTCGACATCGATGGAAGGACGATGAAACGTGTCGAAAAGCGGTGAACCGGATTGTGTTCACGATTTTTCGAAGTGAAACGAAAACGGTTCGAAAAATGGGTATAATTTCTTGGGGTAAAAAAAATCGTGACTTGAGCGGATTGAAATTGCTTGAAGGAAAAAAATATTTGTCGAATTTTCATCGTTGGCATACTATTTGCTTTATTTATAAGGCGGAGGAGCGAATGTCTTAAATTGAATGACGCAACTGCCTCCTCAACTTATTGCATTTTTATAGTAAAAGGAGAAAATATTATGGAATTTAAAAAAGGTGATATTTACGGAACTCACAGAGTTCTCGAACCGAAGGGTGTGCTGCCTCAGCCAGCTGACAAGATCGACAACACAATGGAAATCTATGATAACGAAGTGCTGATCGACATTCAGACTCTGAACATCGACTCCGCATCCTTCACTGAAATCGAAAGAAGAGCTGGTGGTGATGTTGAAGAAATCAAGAAGATTATCATGAACATCGTAGAAACTACTGGTAAGCATAAGAACCCTTGGACTGGTTCCGGCGGTATGCTGATTGGTAAGGTTGCTGCTATCGGTCCTAACTTCAAGGGTGACCTGAAGGTTGGTGACAAGATTGCTACTCTGGTATCTCTGTCCCTGACTCCACTGAAGCTGGAAGAAATCACAGAAGTAAGACCTGACATCGACCAGGTTGACGTTAAGGGTCAGGCTATCCTGTTCCAGTCCGGTCTGTATGGCATTCTGCCTAGAGACATCTCCAGAAACCTGGCTCTGTCCGTACTGGACGTAGCTGGTGCTCCTGCTCAGACTGCTAAGATCTGCAGACCTGGTAACACTGTAGTAGTTATCGGTGGTGGCGGTAAGTCCGGTATCCTGTGCTGCGCAGTTGCTAAGAAGATGGTTGGCGTTAACGGTAAGGTTATCTGCGTTGACGGTTTCAAGGCTTCCATCAACAGAGCAATGTCTGTAAACTGTGCTGACGAATACCTGGTAGCTAACGCAACTGACGCTGTTACTCTGTACAAGGAAGTTCTGGACCTGACTGACGGTGAACTGGCTGACGTAGTAATCAACGTAGTAAACATTCCTAATACTGAAATGTCCTCTATCCTGGCTTGTAAGGATGGCGGTCTGGTATACTTCTTCTCCATGGCTACTTCCTTCACTAAGGCTGCTCTGGGTGCAGAAGGCGTTGGTAAGGACGTTAACATGCTGATCGGTAACGGTTATACTAAGGGACATGCAAACTACGCTCTGCAGGTTCTGAGAGACGACGAAGACATCAAGAGACTGTTCGCTCAGCTGTACGCTTAATTAGCAGGCAGACAGACTGCAAACAGATTTTGATAAGCTGCGAAACGCGGCAAGCCGTGCATTGAGAAAACGGCACGGAATTAAAACATAGTATATAACTCGAAGTTATATAAATATAAAGCAAAGTTGCTCACTAACGGATTCCTTAATAACGAGGAATCCGGTGAGCATGAATTTTCAGGAGGAATTAAAAGATGAAAAAAGGATGCCCTTACGGTACACACCGTGTAATCTCTCCAAAGGGAGTTTTACCACAGCCAGCTGATGTTGTTGATAACAACATGGACGAAATCTATGATAACGAAGTTCTGATCGATGTTAAGACTCTGAACATCGACTCTGCTTCTTTCACAGAAATCGAAAGAAGAGCTGGCGGCGACATTGAAAAGATCAAGGAAACTATGATGGGAATCGTAGCTAAGGCTGGTAAGCATAATAATCCTTGGACTGGTTCCGGTGGTATTCTGATTGGTACCGTTGAAGAAGTTGGTCCTGCATATGTAGGCGATCTGAAGGTAGGCGACAAGATTGCTACTCTGGTATCTCTGTCCCTGACTCCACTGAGAATTGATGAAATTCTGGAAGTAAGACCAGAAATCGACCAGGTTGATATCAAGGGTAAGGCTATCCTGTTCCAGTCTGGTATCTATGCTAAGTTACCTGAAGACATGCCAGAAGGTCTGGCTCTGTCCGCATTAGACGTTGCTGGTGCTCCTGCTCAGACTGCTAAGCTGGTTAAGCCTGGTCAGACTGTAGTTATCATCGGTGGTGGTGGTAAGTCCGGTCTGCTGTGCCTGTACGAAGCTAAGAAGAGAGCTGGCGTAACTGGTAAGGTAATCTGCATCGCAGGTTCCCCTAAGTCCGAAGCAAGAGCTAAGAACTTAGATCTGGCTGACGTTTACATGGTAGCTGACGCTACAAATGCTGTAGAAGTTTACAACAAGATTATGGAAGTTACTGACGGCAAGCTGGCAGACATCGTAATCAACTGCGTAAACATCGAAAATACTGAAATGGCTTCTATCCTGGCATGCAAGGACGGCGGTCTGGTATACTTCTTCTCTATGGCTACTTCCTTCACTAAGGCTGCTCTGGGTGCAGAAGGCGTTGGTAAGGACG
>CAZLJV010000027.1:0-15337 GCA_964559965.1 uncultured Oscillospiraceae bacterium
GTGGCAGAACAGTAGGTTCCGGCGTTGTAACTGAAGTTATCGAATAATTTCAGTATCGAAGCTGTATAAAACGGTATTTTTACTGACGTAAAGAAATAAATCCGGCAGAGCATGCAATTATATTGCATGCTCTGTTTTCTTTTTGGGGATAGTCGAAAAATGTGGACAATACATCGATAACATGATAAAATAAAAACTTGTTAAGATTCCGCACAAATTCGATAAAATAGGGGGATTGCCAATGCACTTTTGTGGTATCTTATAAGGTAGGCGTAAATGGTAATATAAACGAAATAATGAACTTGAATTATTTTTGGATAAATAAAATAGAAATCGCAGAACAAAACTTGGATATAGGTTTCGACCTATATTGCATAGCACATTTGGCATGGCTGGCGGCATTACTGGTTATGGGATTTTTGATAAGCAATTATTATATAAATCTTGATGGCAGGGGAAGCGTATCAATACGATCCAATGCTGTTATCTCACCAGGAAATGCATATCTGGGAAAAATCAGACAGCGAAATATGCTTAAAGTTTTCGCTGTAGTACTGGTGGTAATTGAAGTAATAAAGGACATAATACTGGCGGTGATGGGATTCTGGGATGCAGAATATCTGCCGCTTCACCTTTGTGGGTTAGCACTGTTTGCCTTGATCATAGATGCCTTCTGTGAGAAACAGCAGATTACAGGGCAGCTAATATGTTATGCATTTATGCCAGGAGCTGCATCAGCTCTGATATTCTGTAACTGGACAGAGTATCCGTTCATGAACTTTATGAACATACACAGCTTCATATATCACGGCTGGATTGTTTTCTACATGATGATGCGATATAGAAATGGCGAAATCAGACCTACATACAAGGGTATGTGGACGACTTTTTGCATGGTGATGCTTTTAGTGCCGCCGCTGTTTGCATTCAACTTGAAATTCGGAACAAACTTCCTATTTTTGAATGAAGCATCAGAGGGTTCTCCGCTTATGCCGATTTGGAATCTGCTGGGAACAAAATATGGCTATCCAGGCTATTTCGCAGGATGTGCACTTTTGGTCATCATCGTATTCCACGGGCTGTACTTAGTGTATCGTTTGGGAGATAAACGCGTGAAGAACAGATTTTGATAAGTCAAGAGGGAAAGAGACAAGAGGAATAAAATGAAAGAAGTAAAGAAGAGACCGGAAATTTGCTTAATACTCAATTGCAGAACACTGGAGGATATTAAAGCTGAAATCGATCAGTATGGGGAAGGGTGTCAGCTTGTGGAATGGTGCGCAGATAAGAACTCCGGATTTGATAATTTTACTGATGCAGAGTTTATCGGGCTATTGAAGCTGGTGAAGTCCATGTGCATGAAGAAAACTTTCATTTTTAGCTATCAGGGAGATGAGAAGGAGACTGTCCGTTTCCTGCGCCTCGCTATGGGAATTGCCGACTACATAGATGTGGATTGGAAGTGTGGGCAGATGAAGAATCTGATTCGTGAGGCACATCGCCGCAAGACAAAGGTTTTGCTCACATACCACGAGCTGGACAGAATTATGACTAAGGATGATATTTCGACGGAATTGATAAAGATGGAGGGAAGCAAGGCAGATATGCTTGCAATTATTTCCTTCGCAAATACGGAGGCAGATGCGTATGCTGTTTTAGAGGGCGCATTTGCATATAATCAGCTCAAGCACCATACGCCTTTTTTGGCATTAGCTATGGGTGAAGAAGGACAGGCCAGCAGAATATGCGGTGGGGACTTTGGTTCGGTTATGACATATGCCTGTGGAAGCCATGCTACAGCTCCGGGACAGTTTAATTCCATCGATTTGAAACGATATATGGACAAGTATTATAAATAAATAATATAAATAAATATTGCAAATAAACGATTTATGGTGTGACAATGCAGAAAGAATCTATAATTAAAATAGACAATTTAATATTTCGCTACGGCGGAGAAATTGATGAAAAAAAGCCGATTTCCAATGCGGTCGACGGAGTTAGTCTGGAAATAGAAAAGGGCAGCTTTACGGCGATTTTGGGAAAGAACGGCTCGGGTAAGTCTACACTGGCCAAGAACCTTAACGGGCTTTTGCTGCCAAGTGAAGGCGTGGTCTATGTGAACGGTTTTGATACACGTTCAGATGAGCATATCTGGGATGTGCGACAGTCTGCCGGCATGGTATTCCAAAATCCGGATAACCAGCTTGTATCGGCCATAGTAGAAGATGATGTTGCTTTTGGGCCTGAGAATTTAGGCGTTGACCCGCAGGAGATACGCCGCAGGGTAGATGCGTCATTGGAAGCCGTAAACATGGGTAAATTCCGAAAGAAACCGCCGCACTTACTGTCTGGCGGTCAGAAACAGCGAATTGCCATTGCAGGTGTAGTTGCGATGCGCCCTGAGTGTATCATTTTCGACGAGCCTACGGCCATGCTTGACCCTAAGGGAAGACAGGAAATCATGAATATAATTTCGGAGCTTCATGAAGAAGGCATAACTGTGATTTTGATAACTCACTTTATGGAAGAAGCGGCCGAAGCAGAGCGTGTAGTAGTAATGCATGACGGCAAGGTACTTTTAGATGGTACTCCATCTGAGGTATTTTCTCAGAGAGAGCTGCTGCAGTCTGTAAACTTAGATATTCCTCTTGCGGTAGAAATCGCTTCACTCTTGAGGGAAAAGGGCATAGATGTGCCTGAAACAATAATCAGTACGGAAGAGATGGTTAAGTTTTTATGTCAATACAAGTAAGAAATTTGACTCATATATATGAACCGGGAATGCCTACAGAATCAATTGCACTTGATGATGTCTCATTCGATATTGCCGATGGGCAGCTGGTGGGAATCATAGGACATACCGGATCAGGCAAATCCACCTTGTTGCAGCACCTGAATGGACTGCTAAAGCCAAGTTCTGGACAGATTGTAGTAAACGGTAAAGATATTACAGCTCCAGGGGTTTCCATGGTTGAAATTCGCAAGCGTATAGGATTAGTATTCCAGTATCCTGAATATCAGCTGTTTGAAGAAACAGTGGCTAAAGATGTGGCTTTTGGACCTAAAAATCTTGGTCTGTCAGAGGAGGAAATCGACGAGCGTGTAAAGGAAGCGATTCAGCTCGTGGGTCTGGATTATGATAAAATAGCTGAAAAGTCTCCGTTTGAGCTGTCAGGCGGCCAGAAAAGACGAGTAGCTATTGCCGGAGTAATAGCCATGAGGCCAGAGGTTTTGATATTAGACGAGCCTACGGCAGGCTTAGATCCTAAGGCACATAGAGATGTACTTGCTATGGTGGAAGAGGTTCATAGAAAGACAGGAAATATTACTATTTTGGTATCGCATAACATGGCGGATATTGCTCGCCTTTCTGATCAGATTATAGTTATCGACAGCGGACGCTTAGTGACTACAGGTACGCCGAAGGAGGTTTTCAGCAAGCGTAACGAATTGGAATCGGTTGGACTCGCACTGCCGCCAGTTACTCAATTTACGGAGAAGCTGCGTGATTTAGGAATGCCGCTGACAGAAACTATTTTGTCAGCAGATCAGGCTGCGGAGGAAATATGCCGATACCTGAAGGGATTAGAGAAACATGATTAGAGATATTACATTAGGGCAGTATTATCCCGGTGATTCGGTGATTCACCGCTTAGATGCCAGAGTGAAGATAGTAGCTACGCTGCTTTTCATTGTGGAGCTGTTCATAGTAGACAATTTTATAGGATTTATAATCGCCGCAGGTGCTTTGGCAGCTGTAATATTAGCATCTAAAGTTCCATTTTCATTTATAGTCCGTGGGCTGAAGCCGATTTTTGTGATTCTATGTTTCACATTCGTGCTTAATATGTTTATGGTGGACGGCAGAGTGCTTGTGCGCATTGGTTTCCTTAAGATTACGGAAGAGGGCCTTCGCCTGGCAGTATTCATGGCTGTGCGCCTGATTCTGTTGCTCTTAGGTTCATCGATGCTTACACTGTGCACAAGACCGCTTAGCCTTACTGATGGTATAGAAAGGCTGCTGTCACCGCTGAAGAAAATCGGTGTTCCGGCACATGAAATTGCAATGATGATGACTATTGCGCTGAGATTTATTCCTACACTGCTTGAGGAAACGGATAAGATAATGAAGGCGCAGCAGGCGAGGGGCGCAGATTTTGAGTCGGGAAATATTATTCAAAGAGCTAAGAGTCTGGTGCCTATCTTAGTACCTCTTTTTGTGAGTGCTTTCCGCATAGCTCAGGATTTAGCTATGGCTATGGAAGCACGCTGCTACAGAGGCGGTGAACACAGAACGAGATTGCACGAGCTGAAACTTAAACAGTTAGACTATGGTGCTATCGTTGCGATGATTTTATTCCTGGCAGTTATTATTGCGGAATCGGTGATTCTGTAGTCAATTGGCGATAGACGATACATAAAAGGTGAAAAATGAGACAGAGAAGTATAAAAAACATAGAGGAACGCTTAGAGCAAAATTCCAGCTTTTTGATACAGGATCCGAGAGCTGCCAAAGGACGCTGGCACGAAATATTCGGAAATGACAATCCTATCTTTATCGAGATTGGCTGCGGAAAAGGTCAGTTCATACTCAAGCGTGCGGAAATGTTCCCTGACCGCAACTTCATAGCAGTTGAGGGTCAGCAGAATGTAATCCTCAGAGCAATGGAAAAGGCCGAGCAGGCGGAGCTTAACAACCTGCGACTTTTCATAGATTTTGTAAACGATTTGAATGACTATTTCGAAGAGGGCGAGCTGGCTGGTGTGTTCCTGAATTTCAGCGACCCATGGCCGAAAGCGAGACATGACAAGCGCAGACTTACATACCACAAGCGAATTGAAAACTACTTCCAGGTTATGGGGCATGATGGTTTCGTCGAGTTCAAAACAGACAATGACGGCCTGTTTGAATTTACCTTGGAAGAAATTCAGCTTTTAGGGGAAAAAGGCCTGAAGATGTCTGAAATGACCAGAGACCTTCACAGCGCAGACTGCACATACGAAAGCAAACATATCACAACCGAATATGAAGACAAATTCCATGCAAATGGAAAGAACATCAACTATGTAAAAATCGAAAGAGCTTAAATGTGAGAAAGACAGGAGTAGCCGCAGAGTGGACATAAAGTACAGTCTACTGGAGCGGCTGCTCCTTTTAATTATTCGATATAATCTAGCGGATTAACCAATACCCCGTCTTTTTCAATCTCAAAATGCAAGTGCGCAGGCTGCAGCGATTCAAAAAGCCCGGTAGAGCCTATTCCGCCAATAATCTGTCCAGCTTTCACAGTATCCCCAATTTCCACCATGTGTGCGTCAGAAAGGTTAGAATAAACCGCTGTCAGCTCAGGCGTGTGACGAATTTCCACCGTGTTTCCGTACCTGTCGTCCACATAGATAGCGCTCACAGTGCCGCTCCCAATGGCCAAAACCTGAGTGTCCGCAGGCGCTTCTATATCGACTCCGCTGTGTGTCATGTATTGGTCTAAAGTTACAGAATAGACTAAGTTATCCATGGCAAAAGGCGTAGATACGAAGGCATCAGATGCATTGACCGGGTAAGTCCAGGCTGTTGGTTCTTGAGATTCCTTACCTGCTTGCTGGTTCAGACTGTCCACCGTAGGCACGCTGGAGCTGACTTCCTTGTTTTCTTCTTTCTTCTCAAAATCTTCTTTCTCCGCAAAATCTTTTTTCCCCGCAAAATCTCCTTCGCCGGAGTCTGTCTGCGCTCGTTCTGAAACTGGCAGATTCGAGTTGCTCTTCTCCACCTTATCGATGGTGGAGCGAATAGTAAAAATGGATGTCAGCGCAATGACACAAAAGCATAACAAAAGTGCAAGGGTTATTTTATCTTTCTTCTTTTCTGCGTGACGCATAATTTCACCTCCAATCAGAAATAGTATTAGCTAAAGTAAGTGGTTTAATACGATACATAATTAAGTAAATATGTTACAGAAATAAATTACAGAAAAATATTGACATTAAGATAAGGCTGTGCTACCATGAAGGTGCAAAGGGATATGAGGAAGGAGAAATTATGGTTACAGATAGTAACAGAGAAGTTTCATTCGTTATTGAAAAGCGTTTAGGTGTCTTATCTTCATCTGCGAATGGATGGAGAAAAGAACTCAACTTCGTTTCATGGAATGGTAAGCCAGCTAAGCTGGATATTAGGGAATGGTCTCCGGATCATACCCGCATGGCGAAGGGTGTGACACTGAGATATGAGGAAGCGAGACTCCTTCAGAGGGAACTGTATCGATGGGTTAATGGATATGGCAAGCAGATGGCTGAAGGTAGGGACAGGCCTGCTTCGCAGACAGATGCGCAGTCTGCCGTGGATATGCCTGACGAGGATATTCCGTTTGCAGACAGCAACAGCTTGCAGCCTATGCAGCCTGCAGATACCACAGAGATAGAAGCAAGTGAAGAAGTTGCAGAGTCAGAAGACGCTAATGCGACCGAGGCACTTGAAACGGCTGAAACAGCTGAAGTGGTACAGTAGAACTCATCGGAGGACATGTTTTCGTGTCCTCCGACTCATTTTTTTGAAAGATTTTAAAAGTAATCACTTCTTTCGCAGATATTTTATCCCAAAAGTTGAAAATCTATGATATAATATATACATCTATGCGAAACTGCATGGAAATACTTTTCAGGGGGATAAGGGATGAATATTCATTTGAAACTGGAAGCGAGAAGCAGCAGTATTCCGGTGGAGACAGACTGTAATATAACAGTAGAAGAACTGTATCGGCAATATGAAGACCAGGTGCCATATACGGTACTGGCAGCAAAAGTGGATAATGTAATTCAGCCGTTAACTGTGCGTCTTGAAGAGGGAGATACCGTAGAATTTCTGGATATGAGGACACAGGCTGCCAATGTAATATATCAGAACAGCTTGATACTGCTCTACTTAAAAGCTACATGGGATGTGATGGGGCAGGTTTCTGTAGATATAGAAAATTCATTGAATCGCGGTCTGTATACCGAGATTAAATGTTCGGAGAGTCCAAGTATAGAACAAGTAGCTAAGATAGAAGGTAGAATGAGACAGATTGTCGAAGAAGACCTTCCGTTCATCTTGGAAAAAGTTCCGGCAGGAGAAGCGAAAGAAATATTCAGAAGCAGCGGACAGCCTGAAAGAATCGCACTGCTTCTTGATGGAAAGGCTGCTAATGCAGGAATTCCATTTTATTCGCTTGGAGGATATCGAGATTTCTTCTATGGCTTAATGGTACCGTCAGCCGGATACTTGAAGTATTTCCAGTTGATGAAGTACAAGAGAGGTGTTTTGCTAAGATTCCCGCATCCATCAGCACCGGACAGAATCCCGGATTATGTGGATGAAACGACGCTTTATAAGACTTTCGGCGAGCAGAGCAGATGGGGCAGACTGATGGGAATTCATTATGTCTCCGATTTGAATGAAAAAATTCGTACAGGTGAAGCGACGGATTTAATTCAGCTTTCGGAAGCACTTCACAATCAGCGCATAGTGGAAATAGCGGATCAGATAACCGCTCAGAAAAAGCGAATTATCTTAATAGCAGGCCCATCTTCATCGGGCAAGACTACATTCGCACGAAGATTGTGTATTCAGCTTCAGGTAAATGGTCTAAAGCCTTTATACATGGGTACAGATGACTATTTCGTTGAGCGTGAGAATACACCTTTAGATGCTTACGGAGAAAGAGATTATGAGAACCTGGAAGCAGTAGATATTCACCTTTTTAATCAAAATATGAATGATCTGCTGGCTGGCAGGGAGGTGGATTTACCGACCTTCAATTTTATAACTGGTCATAAGGAATTCGGTAAACGGGTGACTTCAATCGGAGTGAATCAGCCCATCGTGATTGAAGGAATACATGCTTTGAATGAGGCTCTCACCCTTGAGATTCCCAAAGATGCTAAGTTTAAGATCTACATAAGTCCACTGACAGCTCTTAATATAGACAGTCATAATCGTATTGTAACGACGGATCACAGAATGCTGCGTCGAATGGTTCGTGATTATAAATATCGAGGACACTCAGCACAGAGTACGATTGCTTCGTGGCCTAAGGTGCGTGCAGGTGAGGATAAGAATATCTTCCCTTACAGCAATGAGGCAGATGTAATGTTTAACTCAGTGCATTTATACGAAATCAGCGTGTTGAAGAAATATGCGGCGCCTCTCTTGGCAGATATAGGGCCAGATGAGCCGGAATATAGCGATGCGCAAAGAATGCTCAGTTTACTGCGCTTTTTCCGTACGATTGAAGATGATTCTGCAATCGTCAATAATTCTATCTTGAGAGAATTTATCGGTGGAAGTGTTTTTGTAGATTAAAATGAAAAAAGGAGATATTATGGCAGAAATAACAATTGTCGGCGGTATCAATATTGATATCGAGGGTTGTCCCTATAAACCATTAGTACCGGAAGATTCTAATCCGGGAAGAATCCGCCTCGCTTATGGCGGTGTAGGACGAAATATTGCAGAAAATGCAGTGAGAGCCGGCGGCAATGTAGCAATGATTTCCGTTGTTGGTGATGACCATATGGGTCAGGGCGCTGTACAGCAGCTGGCACAGCTGGGAGCAGATGTTAGTGGTATTCAGACTTTAGAGGGAGAAAATTCATCTATGTACTTGTCTGTTTTGAACCATGAACATGACATGCAGATGGCTATTTCTGATATGGATATACTGCACCGTCTGACTACGGATCATCTTAAAGCGCAGGAAGAATTGCTGCTGAATTCTAAAGTGGTTGCCTTAGATGCTAATTTAGATCAGGAACTGCTGGAAGATGCAGTGAAAATGCTGGATGGGGTAAAGCTGTTCTTTGATCCGGTTTCTGCAAATAAGGCAGTTAAGGCTAAGAACTGCATTGGCAAGTTCTATGCAATTAAACCAAATCGTATAGAAGCAGAAGAACTCTCCGGAATTCACATTGCTTCTGAAGAGGATCTGAGCCGTGCTGCTGCTTGGTTCAGAGCACAGGGAGTTGAGCAGGTATATATCACACTCAATAAAGAAGGTGTATATTACTGCGATGGCGAAAAGGAAGGTATTATCCGTCCGGGAGCCGTAAACCTGGTGAGCGCCACTGGCGCAGGAGACAGTTTCTCAGCAATGATTTTGCTGGGAATCGCAGAAGGATTAGATATCGATGTTACTGCTAGAATGGGCATGGCGGCTTCATCTATCGCTATGGAAAGCCATTCTGCTGTAAATAAAGAAATTAGTAAAGAAGAAATTTTAAGGAGGATGAAATAATGTATAAGGAATTTATGGATATTAACCCAGAGGTAGCTAAGGCTCTTGAAGAAGGTACTCCAGTAATCGCTCTGGAATCCACAATCATTTCCCACGGTATGCCATACCCTAAGAATGTGGAAACTGCTCTGGAAGTTGAAGATATCATTCGTAAGGGTGGTGCAGTTCCAGCTACTATCGGTATTATCGACGGTAGAATCAAGATTGGTCTGACTAAGGACGAAGTTGAATACATGGCAACTGCTAAGAATGTATACAAGGTAAGCAGAAGAGACTTCCCTCTGGTAATCTCCCAGAAGGCAGACGGTGCTACTACTGTAGCAGGTACTATGATCGCTGCAAACATGGCTGGTATCCGCATGTTCGTAACTGGCGGTATCGGTGGCGTACATAGAGGTGCTGGCGAAACTCATGACATTTCCGCTGACCTGGAAGAACTGAAGATGACTGATGTTACAGTAATCTGTGCAGGCGTTAAGTCCATTCTGGACATCCCTGGCACTCTGGAATATCTGGAAACTGCAGGTGTTCCTGTTATTACTTACGGTGCAGATGAATTCCCAGCATTCTTCAGCAGAAAGAGCGGTCAGCCTGCTGAATGCAGAATGGATGATCCTGCAGCAATCGCAGCTCTGATCAATGCTAAGGACCAGATGGGTCTGAAGGGTGGCGTACTGGTTGCTTGCCCACTGCCTGAAGAAGATGAAATTCCGTTCGAAGAAATCGACGTTGTAATTCAGAAGGCACTGAAGGAATGCGAAGAACAGAATATCACTGGTAAGCGCATCACTCCATTCCTGCTGTCCAGAGTAACTGAAATGACAGAAGGTAAGAGCTTAGAAGCTAACATCAAGCTGGTATTCAACAATGCTAAGGTTGGTGCAGCAATCGCAGCTAATCTGTAATAACTAAATTTCTAGGAAAATCATATTCGGCAGGGGTTGCTTTATTAAATACGAAATAAAGCGGCTTTCTGCCGAAATTTCGTTGATTTTCCATGAAGGAGGGGTCGAGGTATGAATAAAAGAAGAGGCGTGAAGATTTCGGCATTGTTCATGGCGCTTGTGCTGATGATTGCAATGATTCCGAATATGGCTTTTGCAGCGGACGACACGCAGACTGAAGATATCATCATTCTGTTCACCGGCGATGTTCACGGACAGGCTGATGAGAATATAGGATACGCGGGTCTGGCTGCATGTAAAAAAGAGCTCCAAAGCACTAGCCCTTACGTAGCATTGGTAGATGCTGGCGACAGCATGAGCGGAAGTTTGCTTTCTTTAGTATCTGAAGGTGCATACTCTGTTCAAGCCATGAATCAGGCGGGATATTTATTTTCTGTTCCTGGTGTACATGATTTCGACTATGGCGCAAGCCGTTTCGTAAATCAGCTTGCTGCAGATGCTAACTTTTCGTACCTGAGCTGTAATTTTATTTCTAATACCACCAGCAAGCAGGTATTTGAACCATATAAGGTGGTAACATTCGGCGATAAAAAAGTCGCATTTATAGGTATCAGCGATCCGCAGACTATCGAAAAATCCTCAGTGGACTTCGATGGAAACTATAATTTCTCAGACGGTGCCGATGGCTCTACTCTTTATGCGAGAGTTCAGATTGCTATAGAAAATGCCAGAGCTAATGGTGTTGACTACATTATCGCAGTGGGACATTTGATTTCTGATTCCGCAAGCCCTTACAGCGCACAGGCGGTAATAAAGAATACAAGCGGTCTGACTGCATTTATTCAGGGTAATTCCCACACTGCATCTGTAGGCACTAAGGTGAAGGATGCAAACGGGAATATCGTTCTTCTTACCTGTGCAGGAAACGGACTGAAGAATATAGGTGTGCTGCGCATTAAGAATAATCAGACGCTGGAAGCACAGATTTTGAACAACTACTCAAAGAAGCAGGTGAGCGTGCAGGACGCAATCGGCAAGCTGGAGACAAGTTATACGGCAAGTCTGACTAAGAGTTTTGCGGAGACTACATCTCGTTTGGAGGCTGTTTCCACTAACGGAAGACGAACTATCGACGAAAAGGAAACTAATTTAGGCGATTTGCTGGCAGACGCATATCTGAGTGCAACTGGTGCTGATGTGGCAATCGTTGAGTCAAAAGATGTAAAAACCAGTCTGGAGCTGGGGTCAATTCGCTATAAAGATGTTATGAATATGCTTCCTGACGGCAATTCAATCAGCGTTGCCGAGGTAAGTGGTGCAGACTTGATGGACGCAATCGAGATGTCGGCTCGCCTTTACCCTAACTCTAACGGCGGATTTTTCCAGATGTCTGGTCTGACTTATGACATTCAGGAAACTGTAATTCCTTCTGTTTCACTGGACGGATTCGGCAATTTCCAGGGTGTCAGCGGCGAGTATCGCGTGACTAACATTATGATTAATGGCAAAGAATTGGATCTCTTCGGGACTTACAAGGTTGCCGGCGCTGATTCTCTGCTTCGCGGTCTGACTGGATATACCATGTTTAAGAATGGTACAATACTGCAGGCTGATGTGACTACGGACCAGCAGGCGTTTATATCCTACCTGTCTGGCGAGCTTTCCGGTGCGGTGGGCGGTCACTATGCAAAATCTCAGGGGCGCATGGATTCTATTCGCCTGGTGCGTCAGAGTGAGCTTGAGGGTTTACTCGATGACAAGGTAAGTGATTATGAGAAACAGATCGCTCAGCTTGAAAAGGAGCTGCAGAATAAGAAGGATATTATAGCCATTGGCGATATGTCTATTAAGGCTTCTTCTAAATTCGGAAAAAGCTCTGGAAAGCGTTATATCACTGTAAGCTGGAAGGTAAGTGAAAAGGTAGATGGCATAAAGTATCAGATTCAGAAGTCTCAGAAAAAGAGCAGCGGATACAGCAAGGTTAAGACTACCAGCAGTCTGTCTTATAAGAATTCGTCTGGTCTGGTCAAGGGCAAGACTTATTATTATCGTGTCCGTGGCTACAAGAAGATAGACGGAAAGACTTATTATACAAGTTGGTCCAATGTGGTATCTCGCAAGGTGAGCAAATAGTAAATAAGATATAAGAAATAAAATAAGCGGAGAATTCGTGTGGGAATTCTCCGCTTTTTGCTTACAGTGTGCCCTTCCAGAAACCGTGCAGGTTGCAGTATTCGTATGCAGCCACGACTTCTTCGCCTTCTGCCAGAGCAAACTTAGCTTCAGGCTTGCCAGCAACATCTAAGAACTTTCTTTGTGTACCCATGTTCGTTTCTAATATGATGAAAGCGATGTGGTGTGCTTCCATCATAGGGTGCTCAACTTCGCCGACTTTAACAGTTACGACTCTGTCGGATACTTCGATAACAGGGATATGCTTTTCGAAAGCACCTTCTGTAGTATTAGGTACCAGTTCGGTCATCTTTTCACCACAACATACGATAGGAACTCCCTTATCATCAATCTTTTCTACGATATTACCACAATGCATGCACTTAAATAATTTCTTCATAATATTTACCTCCAACTTCCAACTCTATAAGATTGTTGTGTCCGTGTTATGTCTATTTTATACACTATATTGAAAATTGTAAACGTATTTTGCGAAAATAAATTTGAAAAAAGTGGCTTGACAACTGGGCTAAAAAGATATATTATAATGATAATCAATATCACTTTTCTGGAGGTGAGTTATGAATTACTCCAGGCAGAGAAATTTAATATTAGATATTGTACGAAATACGAAGTGCCATCCTACTGCAGAATGGGTTCATGTTGAAGCTAAAAAGGTATTGCCTAAGATTGGAATTGCCACTGTATATAGAAATCTAAATACTCTGGCAGATATGGGAGAAATACTTAGGCTGGCTGACGGTGAAGGTCAGGTTCGCTTCGATGGTACGGTTTCAGAACATTTTCACTTCAAATGTAACTGCTGCGGAAGTGTATCTGACTTAGATACTAAGAAATCGGAGAAAATTGCCAACATGAGAAATGCTATAAGCGAAGCCTATGCTGAAATTGGAGCTGATGTGGATTTTTCGTCAGTTATGCTGAAAGGCATATGCGCTGGCTGCAGAAATAATCAGCAAATGCTGGAACATTAGAGGCAGATGACAGATATAATATTCAATACAGATTTAATACAGTAAAAAGGAGAAACTAAAATGAAAGATTTAAAAGGAACTAAGACATTAGAAAACTTAATGACTGCATTCGCAGGCGAGTCTCAGGCGAGAAATAAGTATACTTTCTACGCATCTAAGGCTAAGAAGGAAGGTTATGTTCAGATTTCTAAGCTGTTCGAAGAAACTGCTGCTAACGAAAAGGAACATGCAGAACTGTGGTTCAAGCTGGCTCACGGAATCGGAAATACTATGGAGAATCTGTTAGATGCTGCTGCTGGCGAAAACTACGAATGGACAGATATGTATGAAACTATGGCGGCAACTGCTGACGAAGAAGGCTTCCCTGAAATCGCTGCTCAGATGAGAGGCGTAGCTGCAATCGAAAAGGAACACGAAGAACGCTATAGAAAGTTAGCTAAGAATATCGAAGAAGGAAAGGTATTCGCTAAAGATGAAGAAATTGTATGGCAGTGCAGCAATTGCGGTCATCAGTTTGTAGGTAAGGAAGCTCCGGAGGTTTGCCCTGTATGTTTCCACGACCAGGCTTATTTCCAGGAAAAAGCTGAAAACTATTAATAGGTAATTAAGTCGCAATTTGCGCCTCGAAAGGGTGCTGGAAACTAGACAGTTTGTATCTGTTCAGTCTCCAGCACCCTTTTGCTTGTTATATCTCAATCGCCCTGCTGCTGAATTGCCAAAGGAAGCGGGTTTTTAGCAGTGAAAAAAAGCACTTTTTTAGAGGTGAAAAAGAAACACCGATAGGCGTGTAAAAGGTCCGACCGCTGAAAGTGTTGAAATCAAGCGGTTTTGAGAATTAAAAAAAGTTGAAAAAAATATCAATTTTTTTTCAAAAAAGACTTGCATATTTCTTCATTTTGTTATATACTAAATAAGCTTGTTAAAGGCGAAGAAGTGGGAAGTTACCGTGCTAAAGGAGAATTTCCACGGAGCAAGTCCCCACAAGATGGGGGCGCAGGGATTCGCCTGGTCTTTTCTTGTGTGCGATAAATAAGAAACGCACGAGAGCGTGTACGAAGCAAGCAATTCCACTGTACACGTTGAAATTCCAAGCAGAAGAACCCCTTGTACAAGCATAGCGAAAACAGTACAAAAAATTTTATGGAGGAAAAAATGAGCGAATTACAGAAAATCAGAATCAAGCTGAAAGCTTATGACCACGCGTTACTGGATCAGTCTGCTGCTAAGATTGTAGAAACAGCTAAGAAGACTGGCGCTGACGTATCCGGTCCGATTCCACTGCCTACTGAAAAGGAAGTAGTGACAATCCTGAGAGCAGTACACAAGTACAAAGATTCCAGAGAACAGTTCGAACAGAGAACTCACAAGAGACTGATCGACATCACAAATGCTACTCTGAAGACAACAGATGCACTGACTAAGCTGGATCTGCCTGCAGGCGTAGACATTGAAATCAAGCTGTAAGACAGCAAACTTTAAAGGCGAAGGGAACTCCCCTTAGTAAGATTGCATGAGAGGGCAAGCGAGAAGCTCCTGTGTGCTGAACGCTGATGCAAGCCAAACCAGAGCAATCCGCTGTAAGAATTTAGGAGGAAAAATATGAAGATGATCTTAGGTAAGAAGATGGGTATGACCCAGATCTTCGACGAACAGGGAAATGTAATTCCTGTAACTGTTATTGAAGCAGGTCCTGAAGTTGTTACTCAGGTTAAGACTGTTGAAACTGATGGATACAATGCAGTTCAGGTTGGTTTCGAAGACCAGAAGGCACAGAGAGTAAACAAGCCTCTGACTGGACACTTTGCTAAGGCTGGTGTTGCAACTAAGAAGTACCTGGCTGAATTCAGAACTGAAGAAGGCGAAAACTACGAAGTAGGACAGGTTATCACTGTTGCTGACTTCGAAGAAGGCAAGAAGATTGACGTTACTGCTACTTCCAAGGGTAAGGGTACTCAGGGTAACATCAAGAGACATGGCCACCACAGAGGTCCTA
>CAZLJV010000028.1:0-15270 GCA_964559965.1 uncultured Oscillospiraceae bacterium
GTCTTATTCACATTCTTCAGTTTCTTCCATGACAGCAGTGATGCGATTACGAATGCTCCCAAAAATCGATATGCATTGAGAGTGAACGGATCCACATCTGTAAGCGCAACATCCATCAAATAGTAGGAAACACCCCAACAGAGAACCACCAGGAGCAGCATCATATCCGCCCTCAGCTGTTTATTATTCATACAATCTACCTTTCCCTTCTGCAAACATACATTCCACAAACATACATTATATCTGCCCAATGAGCAATTCCAGCGCCAAATTCGAGTCCAACAGACCAGTTTTTATATTTCTGTCCACCTCATACAGCTGACTGAGAGTACTTTTAAGTTTGTTTACCGTAAACTTTTCCGTGTAACCCATAGCCTTTTTTATACGGAACTCGCTGCCCTTTAGCACTGAGGCAATCTGAGAAAGATTATTTCCTTCCTCCTTCAGCTGCGCCACATCAAGCATAAGCTCAAACTGATTTATGAGCATAGACAAAATCCCATAAACTTCACGCCCTGAGTTTAAAATATTATGAAGCAAGCCGAACGCTTTGTCCTTCTGACCACCGCTTACCGCGTCCAGCAAGTTGAAAATAAACGTATCCATGTCACCGTTCAAAACCTGCCGCACAGCATCCTCGCTGACCATTCCTCCGCAGCTATAAGCTACAATTTTCTCTATATCATTTACTAAATTAAATATCCTATATTCAGTCTCTTTATTAAAATATCCAGATTGATCGATTATGCATTTAACAATTTCACGATCCACCTTCACACCAAAACCTGCGAAACGCTTAGTTATGAATCCGCTCAAAGTGCTTTGATCGAGCTGATTAAATTCATAACATTTAGCCTTGCTTTTCAGCAATTTCACAAGCTCACTCTTAGGTTCAGGAGTCTGCGTACTAAACACCAGCAAAGTCCCCTCGTTAGGCGCTTCTAAATATTCCGTAAGTTTCTTAAGCGGTCCGGCACCCATTCCTTTTCCACTGGCACTTCTCAAAGGCTGAAATTCATTAACCCACACAAGCCTTCTTTCCGACATCATTGAAAAGGTATTGCAGGCATCCAGAATCATATCTGCATCCTCGCCCTCATCTTGAAACTTAACATAGTCCAGACTTCTCAATGCAGGATTTACATAACGGTCTCTTAATGTTTCCACCGCCCAGTTTATTAAATACCCTTCTTCACCATAGAGAAACAGCACCGCTGGCATATCTGCCTCATGAATATCTCGGCTAAAAACCTTAAATGCATGTTCCTTATCTTTCTTTCCCTTAAACAATCTGCCCAATCCTCACAATACAGTATTGATGCGAAATGACTTATCGGAAAACGAAAAACCTATCCCCCCATTATAATCATTTCTTACCATCATTGTACCATGTTTTTGGCACTTTTCAACAATTTTTTGACTCGGATGACCGTATCTATTGTTTTTTCCCACTTGAATTACTACCACTTGCGGGCTTGTAACACTTAGAAATCTGTCACTTGTACTCGTCTCACTTCCGTGATGTCCCAGTTTCAAAATATCCGAATCTAACCTCTCTATCTCTCCCCTGCTTTCATAATATTCAATCATGGCTTCTTCCCCCGCCTGATCCAAATCACCTGTTATCATAATCTTCCATTTGCCATAATGTATTAAAAATGCCGAACAGTCTTCATTTTCTTCCTGTCCTTTTTCCGGATCTATCACCAGCGGCCACAAGGTTTCAATCCACACCGACTTACTTATCAAAACTTTATCGCCAGCTGTCATTCCTTGTCGAATTTCTTTTACGGGATAGACTTCACTCAGCTCCTCCAAACCCTTGTAATGATCTGTGTGCGTGTGAGTCGCCAGTGCTAAATCCACATTCCACACACCATTTTTCAGCAGATACGGTTTAAGGGTTTTCTTTCCTACATTGTAATTTACACTTCCGCCGCCATCTATGAGTATATTTTTTCTCCCATCTCTAATATGGGTGCAGTCACCCTGCCCCACATCCACAAATACTAAATCAGCATCAGATACAGGGCAGTAATATAATGTCGAAAGTAAAATGCAGAACATTGTGCCACCGACTAAGACAAACCTAAGAAGTTTGGTCTGGCTGCGAAGTCGGAATATGAGATTTTGCTCAGAAGAGAGAAAAAAGAGGAGAAAATATCCGCAAAAGACCACCCAAAGCGGCGGACTGGCCACATCTATGCTCCCGTAACCGCCCAGTGTCGATACGCCATTTAGACTTATTGTGAAAAAAGACAGGCTGTCCAGAAGAAGATGCAGGATTTTGGGCAGGCTGCCGCAAATTATAAAGACTAAAAATGCCCCCAGTGACGTTGGAACTAATATCCCGGTAAGGTATATAATGGGAACATTCACCAAGAGAGCCACCAACGAAATGTAATTAAACTGATAAATTTGATAGAGCATAAGCCCAATATTTACCGCTATGCCCGCTGTCATTCCGTCGGGAACTTCACGAGGCAGAATCCGTGTCAGGAAACAAATCGATGCAATGGCTAAAAAGGACATTTGAAACCCGGCGCTGAAAATGCTGTACGGATTGATAAATATAAAAATCAGCACAACTGTACTAAGGCCTGTAGTCATATCATACCTAAGGTCAAACATCCTCGCAAACTCGTTAAGTCCAATCATTATGCTGGCTCTGCACATCGATGCGCTCCACATGGAAAGTGTCCCATAACTAAAAAGCAGTACAATCAAAAAAAATATGGAAACGATGCTTTGGCGGTTCCCAAAAACTTTCTTATACATGGAATAAAGTATGCCCACATGGAGGCCGCTGACCGCAAGCACATGAGCCGTGCCGTTGCTTTGAAACTGCTCGTACACATTTTCGTCCAGCTGAGATGTGTCACCAAAAAGCATTCCCGTCACAAGTCCTGCCGCATCATCATTAAGGCTTTCGATGAACAAAAATCGCATTTTTACAAGAAAGCGCAGAATATTTCCATCTTCGCTCTCGCCGTTCGCAAACGCAATTTTATCCGCATATCCTTCTAAAAAAATGTTTTGACTCATTAGATAAAGACGATAATTGAAACATCTCGGATTTCGCTGCCCTTCTGGCACTTTAAGTTCAGCCGAAAATGAAATTTTCCTTTGGTACAGCTCCCACGGCTCGCACCCCAGTTCCGCTTTTTCACAGCGGAGCAAAATCTTTTCTCTCGGTCTTATCGTCTCGCCCCCAGCTTTCTCAATTTTTACATCTAACTTGCATTTCCCCTCATCATCGACTTTGATTTTTGTCACCGTTCCCATCATTTCCAGAGAATTCTCCGTTTCGCCCAGACTCTCCATTAGTATGGAAGTCTTTAGAGGAATCCCCATGCCATGAAGGAATACCAATGCAAGTACAAGTCCTGTGGTCAACATTAAATTTTTTCTGCGCATGAATTCTCCAATCCACGGCCGTTCAATCCACTTTTTACCATTGTATTACAATTTATTGAATATTTCAAGTGTTGGTGTAAAAAACTTACTGAATAATGCTTAACTTTGAATAAAGTCTGTGGTATAATAAGCATATCTATGACTAATAGAAGAAAGCGGGTGATTAGTTTTGAATCATTATGAAGATAAAGACAATAACAACGCTTCGTCTGCCAGTGATGTAGCACAGCACTCCAGACGAAGAAAAAAGGAAGAAGAAAAAAAGAGCAAACGCCCTTCTCGTCGCGAAAAATTTGAAGCTAAGCAGGCGGAATCACATCCTGCCAATGCTCCCGAAACTTCCGACGCTTCTGGCACTTCTGGCAACGGAAAGAAAAAGAAAAAAAAGAAGAAGAAATATCGCCTTAATTGGAAGCGTATAATCCTTCTTCTCTTCTGTCTCTGCCTGTTGGCTGGTGTTGGTGTATGTGGCTGGATTGCATCTATTATCAAGGACACACCAGATATCGATACAAGCGATATTAATTCCATGCTGTCTCAGAGTTCAACACTCTATGACGATCAGGGTGAAGTAATCGATACCGTTGTCGGCTCCGATGGTGCTAAGCGTACGATTGTTTCCATCGATCAGATTCCTAAGGATCTTCAGAATGCATTTATTGCACTGGAAGATAAGACTTTTAGGGAGCATAACGGTTTCAATATCGTTAGAATCTTCGGTGCTATTAAAGACGGTCTGCTTACCGGAAATATCAGCGGTACTTCTACTTTAACTCAGCAGCTTGCAAGAAACGTATATCTGCCTGAGGAAATGCAAACCAAGTCTTTAGAAAGAAAGATAAAGGAAGCATATTATACCGTTATCTTGGAAAAGAGACTGAATAAAGATCAGATTTTGGAAGCATATCTCAATACCGTAAACTTCGGTGAAGCTTACGGCGTTCAGGCTGCTGCTCAGGTTTACTTCAGCAAAGATGTGGACGAGCTGACACTTGCAGAATGTGCATCTCTGGCTGCTATTCCGCAGATGCCTACTTATCACAAGCTGGTTCAGCGAGTTTCTGCAGCAGAAATCAATGACGAGACAGAAAACTTAATCGTCAAGGACGGCGATGTAGCTTATCTGTGGAATGATGCTGCAACGGGTCGTATGCAAACATGTCTGGCTCTGATGCTTGAACAGGGATATATTAATCAGGAAGAATATGACGAAGCAGCTGCTACTGAAATCAAGGACATGGTTAATCCTAATACGGAAATGCTCAAGTCCAGAACAAACTACTTCGCAGACTATGTAATTAAGTCTGTAATCAATGATTTACAGGAAGAGCTGGGATATGATTATTCTAAGGCTTATGAAATGGTCTACAGCGGCGGTATCAAGATTTACACAACCATGAATACCGAAATGCAGAGCATCATCGAAAATGAGCTTTCCAACGATGCCAACTTCCCTACTTTAGTAGTTTCAAAGAGAGATGCTGCCGGAAACATTCTCGATGATTTCGGCAATATCATGCTGTATCAGTACTCAAACTATATAACAAATAAAGGTTACTTCCGACTTGAACCTGAAGAATACAAGTGGAATGATGATGGTTCTCTGACAGTATTTAGGAACAAGCGTCTTAACTTCTACGATACTACTGTAGCCGGTCAGAATGATGTCAGCGTTGAGTTTAAGAATATGTATGTTATTGAAAATAACACAGTATATACTATCGCTGGTGGTTACATCAACATTCCTCAGCAGTACAAGTCCAAGGACAACGACGGAAACTTAGTAGTTTCTTCACAGTTCTTCACTGACCATCCTGATTTCCTCAAGCAGAGCGGTCAGCGTGTAGTAACTAAAAACTTCACATTAAATCAGATGGTAATTCAGCCTCAGGCTGCCATGACTATCGTGGATAACGAAACAGGTTATGTTAAGGCAATGGTCGGCGGTCGAAAGGTAAATGGCAGAATGATCTTAAATCGTGCAGTGGCAACACGTCAGTCCGGTTCATCTATCAAGCCTCTGACTGTATATGCACCTGCACTTCAGAAGAGTTTTGAATTAGAAGCAGAAGGAAAGACATTCGATCTCGTGGATTCTGAATTTGGATTCCAGGGTGATGACCTGTGGGGCGATTACTTAACTGCTGCCTCCATCATCGATGACGAACCTACTACTGTCAACGGTGAAAGATGGCCAGTAAACTCCCCTGCAAGCTTCAATGGTCTTATGCCAATGCGTAACGCACTGCAGAAGTCACTGAACATCTGCGCAGTTAAGATTATGCAGCAGGTAGGTACAGATTACTGTTTCGATTTAGCAGAAAAGTTCGGACTTACTACTTTAGTTCGTACAGGTGATGTAAACGATAACAATCTGGCTGCCCTGGCACTGGGTGGACAGTCCAATGGTGTAACTACTTTAGAAATGGCCAGCGCATATACAACATTTGTAAATGACGGTGTCCACAAGGATTACAATGTATATACTAAGGTAACAACAAGAAACGGAGATATCATCTTAGAAGCTGATACTACCGAAACTAAGGTTCTCGACCCTGGTGTTTCCTGGATTATGCGCGATATGCTGCAGTCCGTAGTAACTAACGGTTTAGGTGCTCCTGCTGCTGTTACCGGTGCTAAGGCCGGTGGTAAGACTGGTACAACATCTGATAACTTCGATATTTGGTATTGTGGTTTCACAGCGAAATACTCTGCTGCAGTTTGGATTGGTTCCGACATTAATATTAAACTGTCCTCCATGTCCGGAAAGGCTGCAAGTTTATGGGGCAGAATTATGAATCAGATTCCAGGCGTTGCTTCAGGAACTTATTCAGATAAGCCATCTAATGTTGTTTCTGCAAAGATTGATACTAAGAGCGGCTTGCTTGCAACTGATGCCAGCGGTAGTGATGTTAGAACTGAGTACTTTACGAAAGGTACACAGCCAACTGAGTCCGATACACTGCATCAGACTGCAAATGTCTGCACCGAATCCGGTTTCTTAGCTACTCCATCTTGTCCAGATCACGAGACTAAGAGCGGCATTCTCAGACCATATACACCTAACAAGCGTGTAGCAGATATTAAGCGTGAGCTTCCGCATTACTTCTGTAACCTGCACAATCCTGACCCAGAGACCTATCGTGTAAAGAAGGGACTGGAAGTTACAATCGTGCAACCTGGTGATGCAGAAGTTCCAAGTGATGATCCTGCTGAAGATGGAATCTTAAATGATGACGGCTCCATCACCTACCCTGACGGTTCAGTTGTTTATCCAGGTGGACCTTCAGATTCCAGCGGTGACGCAAACAGCGGTGCTGACGGAGATGGAAATGTTCAAGATGATCCAGATGAGGTAATCGACTAAAACAACTAAAACTAAATTAAATATTAAAAAAGCTGGGCCTCAGTCAATGACAGTTGACTGAAGCACCAGCTTTTAGTTTTGTCTTAGTTTTAATTTTAAGTTTTATCTGATTCTGTAGAATACATATACAACAACTATGATGAAGATGATGAAATTCGTAGCTACAAGCCAGCCAGCTGGCTTCTGCAGTACATCGTCATCTTCCAAGCATTGCTTTTTCTTCTTTTCTTCTGCCCTTTTCTCAGGCTGCCCTCCCAGGAAGTTGTTTGCGATAAACTGCACACACTCCCCTACTTTGCGCCCTGCTGCCACTCTGAATCCATCAAAACCTGCCGAAAGCCCTCCTACAAGAGCCGGAAGCGGCTTTCTATACAGCCAGTCAATATCAAGACTTAAAGCATCGTGAGGTTTCATGTGATCTAGATACATTACGAATGCAATAGCCGCTGCTGCGAAAAGCTCCATGTACTGAGTCACATGATCCACAGTAAATGGATGACCGTCGCTTCCAAAAGGCGTAAGTCCGTACACAAAATTAGGCAACACGCCACAAACTACGCATCCGAGAGCAGCTACGACCATGGAGATTTTGCGGGAAAGCGGAACTAAAGACTCGTCCACAGCGATTGATGCGTCGGTTTTGCCCCAGAATACGAAGTAATTTATCTTCAGCGTAATGGACATCAGCGTACCTACAGATGCAAGGAGCAATCCGAGTTCTGCCCAGATAATACCGCTTTCTGCAGCCGCATTCATGATAAGGGATTTGCTGACGAAGCCATTTAGGAGAGGCATACCCGCAATAGCCATAGATGCTATTAAGAAACAGCCTGATGTAAGAGGCATCTTGCGGCCGAGACCGCCGAGCTGACTGATTTTGCGAAGTCCTGTTGTCTCCATTATCACCCCGGCACACATGAACATAGTCCCTTTATAAAGTATGTTATTGAAAGCGTGAGCTGCTGCCCCATCAACGCCCAAAGCGCCGCCTAAAGCCAGCGAAGCCACCATGTAACCCACCTGGCTGACGATATGATATGAGAGCAAGCGACGGAGGTCGTTTTCCATAAGCGCCATGCAAGCACCGAAAAGTGCCATGAAAACGCCGAAATACAGCAAAATTTCCGTACCTGCGAAAAGTCTTATGAGACAGTACACGCCAACTTTAGTTGTAAATGACGCCATGTACACAGTACCGCCTGCCGGAGCCTGGGGATAAGCATCAGCAATCCATGAGTGCAGCGGCGGCACTGCCGCATTGAGAGCAACACCAGCTAAAATCAGCCAAAATGCCGCATCGTGTGCGCCGCCAGTAAGACTTCCCAGCCCCTCTGCCGAAATTGTTCCTATCACCGTGCTGCCCTGCACAAGTTTAATAATTATGCCGCCCAGCAAAAGATTTCCGCCGAACATGTGGACTAAAAGATATCGAAAACCTGCCTTAGTTGCCTCAGCTCGTCGTGCGGAAACGACAATCAGCCACGAAGCTACTGCCATAACTTCCCAAAACACGATCATGTCGATCCATGTCACTGCGAACACCACGCTTATAGATGCCCCCGCATAGACCGTTTCAGCAGCAATCTCGAACCTGTCCTTGACAGGGAAATTGTAAACCGCACCCACAAGAGCGATAAATGCGAAGATGCATCCAAACATTACAGCAAGGGAATCCGCCTCACAATTTATAACTGCCCACATGGTTAGAACAGGCGCCGCTATGAGCAGCAATCGTCTAAAAACAGTCGCCTTCTCCGGGATTAAAAGCACTGCAATTCCCGCCAGAATTAAAAACATTCCAGGCTGAAAAAAGTTAATCATTTGTGCTTTCCTCCCTTCTTCGCACCGCCGTCATAATAATCATTCGGACGCTGAAGAATGTGCGCCATGACGATTTTTGCCATGAAAATCAAGAGCCACGCCCCTGCGAATCCCAGCAAAACATCTGCCCCCGGGATTTCATTCCACGGCTGGTGGTAGTGCGGATGTGCGAACATTATCTCCAGCCCCACCATCAATAATATAAATGCGATCAGTGCCGCATAGATTTTTTTCTTCATGCTACATTCCTCCAGTGATTGACTGCGCTGCCATTTCTGCGAAGTCATACAAATGTACGCCAATATTCGGTTCACAGCCAAGCAATATTGCGATTGTTACCGTCAAAACAAGTGGTATCAGCATAGCCGGTGCAGCATCGCAAGTCACCTTGCCCTGCTCGCCTTTTCCGAAGAAAATCTGGACAACTGGAATTAAATAAGTAAGCGCCAGCAGAGCTGCTGCGATCAAAGTAGCGATAAAGAAAGGTTCACCCATCTGATACGCACCTTCTAAAATATTCATTTTGCTCACAAATCCAGCCATCAGCGGCATACCAGCTATACCTAAAGATGCAGCAGTGAAGCAAATGCAAGTTACAGGCATACGCTTCACCAGACCGTGCATTTCAGAAATATTCGAAAGTCCGGTAGTTACGAAAATTGCACCTGCACACATGAATAAAGTAATCTTCAAAAATGCGTGTGCCGCAATGTGGAACAAAGCTCCTGCAATGCTGTAGGTTGCCAACACGCTGATTCCCAGCACTATGTACGAAAGCTGACCCACCGTTGAAAAAGCCAGTCTCGCCTTCAGATTATCCTGGCGCATAGCAACCAGCGAAGAAAGCAGAATTGTAGCCACAGCAAACCAGCTGAGAATTTCTGCACCGCCGCACCACGCTGCTGCCTCAGGTCCGAAAACATAGCATACCACACGAAGCACGCAGAAAGCGCCTGCCTTTACTACTGCAACTGCATGGAGCAAGGCACTTACCGGAGTCGGCGCTACCATGGCAGAAGGAAGCCAACCGTGAAGGGGTATTACGCCTGCCTTAACTGCACCTCCGACAATCATCATTACAAACAGAACGCACATAGCGGTTTTGCTCATGCTTCCTACCTCTATAAATCCACCCGCTACGAAATCCATTGTGCCGTAATTCACATAAATCCATACGATTCCTGCGAAGAAAAGCTGTCCTGAAATAAGTGTATATGCTAAATATTTTCTGCCCGATGCCTTAGCTTTTTCATCACGATAATGAACTACTAAAGGATAAGTAGCTAAAGTCAGCATTTCATAAAATACGAAAAATGTCAGCAGATTTCCTGCCAGAGCAATCCCTGCCGCACTTCCAAGGCAGGCAGCAAAAGCAGCGAAATATCCAGTCTGATTCTTTTCGTGATGACCGCGCACATATCCAATAGAATATATCGATGTCAAAATCCACAACAGGCTGGAAACACACGCAAAAAGCATTCCTGCCGCATCTGTACGAAGTGACAGCTGTAAGCCTTCTGCCAGCTTCCAAAGGTTCGCCCCATAACTCTGCCCTTCAAGAGCAGCCGGCACCATGGAAAATACAACAGCAGTCATAAGTACTGCAGCCACCATGGTTATAGCCTCGCGAGCATTGGGCTTGATTCTGTTTCCAAAGAACAATATAAGCAACGCTGCGAGCAGCGGAATTCCCACGACCAATGCCGGTCTCATGCTTACTATCATCATGCGAGGAACACCTCCATCAATGTATCTTTAAGTACAGTCTCTGCTATATACGCATTTCCAAGACCTAATCCGATTATTGCAATTACAATAATGCAAAGCGGCACCATCATCTGCCATGGCAGCTCCAACTTTTTCTGCTCAGAAGGTTTCTGCTCTGAATCAGCACCGACATGAGATTCACAGGCAGTTTCCTTGTTCATAAACAGCTTCTCTATAATTCTGAAGAAGTAAATTGCAGAAAGCAAGCTGGACAATATAAGCACAGCTACGAAATACCACTGTCCGTTTTCAATAGCACCAAGCGCCAGATACCACTTGCTGAAGAAACCTGCAAACGGAGGAAGTCCGACCATAGAAAGAGCGCAGACTACCATAGCAAGTCCGGTTAGTGGCATTTTGCGATATACCTGCCCTAACTCGTCAGTCTCATGGATTCCGTAGCGATATTTCAGCGCACCTGAGGTGTAGAAAAGCCCGGTTTTCATAAATGCGTGGCTGACAATGTGCAATACTGCCCCAGTAAGACCGTAAACATTGCCGATGGCAAATCCCATTGCGATATATCCCACCTGTCCGATACTGGAAAATGCCAAAATCTTATTATATGTACCATACTGCAGCGCCTTCAGTGATCCGTAAAGCACGCCGCACACCGCTAAAATGCCTAAAATCTGGAAGAAAGTATCCATTATTACGCTGTTTTCATCAAACACACAGTAGAAAAATCTCAGCATACCATAAGCGGGAACTTTAATCATAATTCCGGCAATCATCGGGTCAGCAGCTGGATGTGCGTAGGAATGTGCCGCCGGCTGCCAGCCGTGAAGTGGGAAAAGAGCCATTTTGATGCCGAAACCGACGATAAGACAGCCTGCAGCAAGAACTACAAGTGGGCTGTCGCCGAGAGTCTCCATTTTCAAGGCTAAATCCGCCATGTTCAGCGTACCTGTCGCTGCATACAGGAAACCTACGCCCAACAGATACATACAAGCTCCGATAGTGCCAGTTATCAAGTATCTAAATGCTGCAATCGGACCTTTTTCATCGCCTATAGCTATGAGACCGTATCCGGAAATCGCAGTAATTTCCATAAAAACATAAAGGTTAAATGCGTCTCCTGCTGAAGACATTCCTAAAAGGCCAACAGCCAGAAAGCCTACCAGACAGTAATATCCAGCGCCACGCATCCAGTCAGCCTGCTTAGGTCGCTCAAAGGGACTGCTGTAAAGGGCAGTCATCCATGAAATAGTTGCTACCAGCAGGATAACTAAACCATTTACACCATCAATTACAAATTCTATTCCGTACGGAGCCTTCCAGCCTCCAAAGGCGTAATGAATTGCCTCGCCACCGCTGATTACTGCGAAAAGCTGAGCTGCCGCACAGCAAACAGCACCAAACAGACCGCACATTACCAGTCTTTTGCCCCAGTCCACGCGGAAGAAGCTTACTACGGGACACAGCAGCACACTGCAAAGCGGCAGCAGAATCACCAAAGCTGGAAGATGTCCACTAAGTCCTTGTATTAGTGTCATTGGTGTCATGACTTTCCTCCTTTTCCGGTGATTTCTTCTTCTTCAATAGTTCCATAGATGTCGCGAATCTTCATTAGAAGTGCAAGTGCTACACCAGTAACACCAAGGCTGACAACGATTGCAGTCAGCATAAGTGCATGTGGCAGAGGGTTTATGTAGTCCTCCGCTAAGAACTTTTCAGCAATAGTAACCGGCAGCGTACCGCCCTTCTTCTGTCCAAATGTAAGGAAGAAAAAGATGATAGCAACCTGAGTTACATTCATGCACATGATTTTTTTCATATAGTTACCGCAGACGATCATACCGTAAATTCCTATTGCAAACATAATAAGGGCAAGCATATATATCCCTCTGTCCTCAAGGAAAAACTCAATCCTCTCCAGAAAAATTTTCGTATCAATCATCGAAATCTGTCCTTTCCAGTACTACCTCAAGAATGTTGATTATTACTGCCATAACTGTAATCGTTACACCGATTTCAATCATCAGGATTCCAGTCGCATGTAAGTTTGCTGCACCTTCCTGAACTCTTGTCCCAAACGGCAGGTATTCGTATTCTAAGAAATTGCCGCCAAACAGCATTGGCAAAATTCCAGTAAACGCATAGAAAAATGCTCCCAGTCCTGCGAAAATCATCAGCTTTTCTGCTGGTGCATGTCCAATGCTTGTATTCATGCTTGGAATAATTCTCTCAATCAGATAACCACATGCCAGCAACGCACCAGCCTGAAAACCGCCGCCGAGGCTGACTTCACCATGAAACAGAACATAGATACCATAAATCATTACAATAGGTACTACAATTCTAAAGGAAGCATCTAAAACGCTTCCTCCGAAGCTGGCCTTGCGCTTGTCTTCATCACTCTTTACTCTCTCAACTTTTTTCTTAGTTGAAATCACCATCAATGTGGTAAGACCTGACAGAAACAGCACACAAGTTTCAAACAGCGTATCGAATCCACGATAATCTGCAAGCACTGCAGTTACAATGTTCGGCGAATGTGTATCCACCTCTGCATTCAAAATATAGTAAGGCGACAAATATGAATTTGCCGGTGAATTAGGATCTCCGATTATCGGCAGCCAACTTCCAACCTTCAGCCCAGCCACAGCCGTAACTAAAATCACAACAACCAGACCGATTGCCATTTTTTTCGTTTTCTTGTCCATTATTTGCACCGCCTGTTGATCGATTTAATAGCTATAACGAAGTAAACAGTGGAAATAGTTCCGATGACAGCCTCCGTAAAGGCTACATCCGCTGCACCTACAATAATATATAGGAGCATTGCACCTAAACTGAAACCACAATATATAATAGTAGAGGAAAGCAGATTTTTTTCAAATACGATGGCTACAGCTATTGCAATCAGCGCCACCAACAGCAATCCCTCTAAAAGTACGATTGGCATATTATTTCCTCCCTATTACCTTTCTTTCTTTTCTTTCATTATACGCAACCTTGCATATTATGTGCGTTCCAATTGGGCTGGCCAGAAAAACTGCAAACAGAACTAAAAAAATCTTAAGTCCTGTGCTGGTAAACCCTTCATATAGAAACAAACCGATTGCCGCTAACAGCAGGCCCGCAGATTCACAAATTCCCGCAGCATGCAGACGACAATAAAAATCCTTCATACGGAATACTCCGATGGCGGAAATCATAAAAGATACCATACTCACAAGCAGAAAGAGCATGGATATAATTTCTCTAATTCCTATCACTATCATTCTCCTCCTTGTGCTTATGGCTTCCCATGAATTTAGCTACGATTACGGAACTGATAAAACCTAATATAGCATAAGATACAGCAATATCTACATACATATCTCTGCGGCCATCTACGAAACCTATCAAAATCAGTATTAATATCACATTTGTACTCATTACCAGAATACCGATAAAGCGATCGTATACGCCTGGCCCTCTAAAAAGGCGAATGAGCATGAGTAGGGTTAAAAAGATCAGAATGATCAGATATCCGAGTATAAAATTTTCTATCAAAGTCATCAGTTAATTCTCCTTCGGTAACTCTCTGACTTCCATTTCAGGAAGCGGAGTAAACATACAAGTTTCGCCGAACAAAGCAGCAACTCTGCGCTGCATTTCACCACCCATTAAATCTTCTGCTGCATGTTTGTTTAGAGCATGCACCTGAAAGATTCCTTCATCGGTAACATCTATAGTAATAGTTCCCGGAGTAAGGATAATGGAATTAGCCAGCACAACGCTAGCCATAGGATTTACAAATGGCATTGAAAAATAAATAATTCTCGGTTCATAATCCATGTGTGGTTTAATAATCTCACGAGCAACATCCACACTGGACTTAAAGATTTCACCACAAAGCCAGATAAAATATGGAATCAGCTTGCGATAGTGAATCCCAAATACGAAGAATTCTCTTTTTTCTGAATTTTTAATCAATAAAAATGGGAAACATACATAAGAAACGGCCATGGAAGAAAAAAGGCCGATCAATAAGAACTTGGTTTCGAACTTTCCGGACAAAACTACCCAAACAAGAAATAAACCGGTAGTCAGCCAGAGAAACCGAGACAGAATCTGCCTGGGACTGCTATGCATATAAGTAGTGCCTCCTGGTCAAAATAAAATATTCTCTACAATAACGAAACATACCGTCATAAAGGCGGTATGTTAATAATTATACAAAAAACATTGTTCTGTGTCAAGAAATTGCTAAGATTTTTTAATATTTTTTTATCAGTCTTTTGATTTGTAATAAAGCATGCAGTGGCAGTACCCCTCAAAATCCGGATCTGCTATCTGATCCTTGAATTCCTGACAAATACACTTGTTTTCTTCGATTCTCTCCAGTCTGCATGGACAATAGCCACCTGTACGCTTTAAGCCTTCTCTAATATCCGCAACTATCTCTTTATTTTCATTTAATTTAACAGCCATACTCTTACCCTCCCGTATAGATTTCATAAGTAAAACTTATCATTATATTACCACACAATATATCATTTTACACGAAATATGGTTATTGACTTATGTCAGAAAAGAGACTATACTATACATATTAATGACATATGTCAGAAAGGAGTTTCCATGCCTAGACCATGTAAGAGAAGACGAATATGTGCAATGCCTGAGGCAATGCGGTTCGTACCGCAAGGTTGCAATCAATCAGAGGTCATAACCATGACCTTAGATGAATTTGAAACGATACGCCTCATAGATCTTCAGGGCTGCACCCAAGAAGAAGCTGCTACCAGTATGGACGTGGCACGAACCACAGTCCAAGCTATATATGAAAGTGCTCGTTATAAACTTGCACAGGCACTATGCGAAGGCAGAGAACTTCAAATCGGAGGCGGAAACTACATTTTGTGTGAAGGCAGAAGTCACGGTTGCAGCTGTGGGCGATGCCAGTC
>CAZLJV010000029.1:0-15130 GCA_964559965.1 uncultured Oscillospiraceae bacterium
ATAATGAATTTATACCTAATAAAAAACCTATTAAATTTAATAAATGGTCGGATGATAAGGCATGATGATATGCAACATGAAAAAAATCCGGGAAAATTCTGAGAAAAAGTGTATAGAAAATGGGTAATTGCAGTCGCTAAGAAGATGTTAAGGTGGAATCAGGTAGTATTGTTAAAGATGTGGCACGCTTTATGCTTTTTATATGGTCACTTGTATAGTTACATAATTTATTAGGAGGTATATTATGAAGAAGAAGTTACTCGCAATCGCATTAATATTTGCGATGGTATTCTCCATGGCTGCTTGCGGCGGAGATGGCGAAAGTGATGATCCTACCGAAAAGACAAACTTAGTAGTATTCGACAGCGAATGGTATGGTGTCGATACATTCCAGCTGGATTCCAGCGCTGGCGGACAGGGTTTACTGAGTACAACTCTGTTCAAGTGGGATGGCGACAATTCTAAGGTTGTAGACAACGTTTGTCAGAACTGGACTGTAGCAGAAGACGGAAGCAATGTAACATTTACAGTTCCTGAAGGTTTATACTACTCCACTGGTGAAGAAGTTCTTCCAGAAGACGTAAAGGCTTCTATCGAACATGGTCTGAAGGTCAGCCCATATGCAGACGGCTACAGCAACATCGAATCTATCGACATCGATGGTAACACTGTTACTCTGAATCTGTCCCACTACTCCTCTGATATGGAATACTATTTCTGCGCAGACTTTATCTGCCTGATCGACAAGGACGAAATTGATTCCATGACTAATGACGAACTGATGTGGAACTGCCACCCTTACGGACCTTACAGATTAGCTGATGAAAATGGTTATGTATCTGGTTCCGAAGTAAATCTGGTTAGAAATGATAACTATAAGTCATTCAATCCATTAGTAGAAACAAATGGTCCATGGGCATTCGAAACAATCAAGTGCCGCTTCAACGTAGAAGCTTTCACAGAAACAGAAGAACTGAAGAGCGGTTCTGCTGACCTTATCTTAAGCACTTCTAAGGACCAGAGACTGGAATTAGAAGGTGAAGAAGGTGTTGAACTGATTAACGCTTCTTACCCTTGCACAAACTATCTGGAACTGAACACAGATGGTACAATCTTCGAAGATAAGGAAGTTCGTAAGGCATTAGCTCTGGCTATTGACAGAGATGAACTGCAGGAAGTTGCTGAAGGCGGTATTACTCCAGCTTACTCAATTATCGTAGATACAATGCAGTGCTTCAACCAGGGCGCTAAGGATTGGTTCAAGGACAACTACGGATACAATCCAGAAAAGGCTATGGAACTCTTAGAAAATGCTGGTTGGGTTGATACAAACGGCGACGGAATCCGTGAAAAGGACGGCAAGACTCTCAGCTTCACATTCTTAGCATGGACTGACTGGACTATTATCCCAGAAGCTATGATGAATCAGCTGGCTCAGGTAGGTTTCGATATGCAGATCGAAGCTCTGGACTGGAACTACATTCACGAACGTACAGAATCTGATGAATATGATATGTGTATCAACGGTCTGGCATGGGCTGAACCTATTCTGATCTTCAACATTTGCTACTATGACCAGGATGCTCCATTCAACAATGATACATACAGACAGATGGTTAAGGATATCGCTGGCGAAGGCGATACTGAAAAGCGTGTAGAAAAGATCGGCGATATTCAGCTGAAGATGTATGAAGAAATGGATATGATTCCTCTCTTCATGGATAATGACTATACTGCTGTAAGCACTCATATCAAAGGTATCGTAGCTCATTCCGATGGTACTTTATCTATCGATGATATGCATTATGTAGCCTAGAAATATATATTGCAATAAATTCGCCGTACCTGTAAAAAAGTAGGGTGAAACCAGAGGCGCCGCACGGCTGACCGGGTAGGTCAGCGGTGCGGCGCCTCTGGCTTTTTTGTGGGCGGGATTTCAGCTTGTTAGCTGTTGAGGAAATCGCGCCCTTTTTCTGTAATTCGAGTTCCTCCGCGGCCTTTGCCTATTTCCGGATAGTCCATGCCTTCCAATCTGGCAAGGATTTTTCTAAGGTGAATGTCGCTTACGGACACATTTCGTTCTTTCAAAATCTGCAGCATTGCTCCACGACCTATTCCGTGAGACGAAGATGTGTTTGCTGCAATCAAGCGAAGCACTGTGCGTTCCAGTTCGCGTTCGCTGTCTAATTTCTCACGCTTCTCGCCGGTAAGCGAAAGCGCATCTTTATAAATATAGTCGGGAAGGGTGGAAAGTGCGCCGTAATACTGAGCTATGTTACCCAATTCACGCACATTCCCTGGCCAACTGTAATTCTGCAAAATCTGCATATCCTCAGGCGGCAAACGTTTTGCTGCGTCGCCTAAGTAATACTCCATGAGAAGCGGAATGTCCTCCTGACGCTCACGCAGAGGTGGAATCTGGAAAGACAGAACATTCAGACGGAAGAACAGATCCTGTCTGAATTCGCCCTTTTCGATGGCACTTTCTAAGTCCTTGTTTGTAGCTGTAATCAAGCGTACATCGATGTCGATAAGTCGATCGCCACCAACACGCATGATTTGCTTTTCCTGAAGCACTCGCAAAAGCTGAGTTTGCAGCTTAGGTGTAATATCACCGATTTCGTCAAGGAAAATAGTTCCGTGGTTGGCCTGCTCAAACAGTCCCACCTTGCCCTTCTTTTCGGCACCGGTGAAGGAGCCGGGCATGTAACCGAACAATTCACTTTCCAGCAAAGTCTCTGGCAGCGCAGCGCAGTTGATTGCCACGAATGGTTTCTGGCTGCGCATGGAAGCGTTGTGGATGGAATGAGCGAGAAGTTCTTTTCCGGTTCCGCTTTCGCCTCGAATCATAACGGTAAGGTCGGTTGGCGCTATTTTCTTCATCTTAGTTATCAATTCGTCCATCTTAGGGGAATTGCGTATGATATCTTTGAAATAGTATTTAGCCACATGACCTTTCTTTTTATGCTGTTGGCTTGCGTTCTCCCGTTCGGTTTCGGACTGGAAGAACAGAAGGTAGCCGATGGTGTCATTTAGTATGGAGAATGTGTACTTATCGCAGCACCAGTTAACATCGTCAATTTTTAAGATAACCGACTCGTCTTCCTTGAGTTTTTTTACATCTAAGACATCCTGAACACGGATGTTTTGGGTCTTGCTCTCGTGAAATAAGGAAAGAGCCTGTTTGCTTGCGAATACTGGACGCAGGCGGCTGTCTACAAGCAGCGTAGCTTTGTCGCTGTTTGCGGAAAAGTGATCAAGCAGCTCGCCTTTTAAGTAACCGAAGATGTAGTCGTCCATACTTGATGTGTTAGGCTCTGTCAAAGTCTGAATATATCTAAATAGGTTACGATTAATCTTATTAATGTCCAAATTGAGGAATCTAATCAGCGAATAAATAGTTGAAAAGCTGATTTTTCTGATTCCGATGTCGATGATATGATTAATGTGTGCAGGTACATATTCGGCACAGCCTGGCGTGATTGCCACATGGAAGTTATCGTACTCGTGGGAATGTCTCAAAGCAAACTTCATGGGCGTCATATTTATATGCCCTACATTAAGCATGGTCAGGTTTGAAATTACCTCACGGGAGGAATCGTAGCCGTCATTTACTACCAAAACATCTGTACCCGCAGGCAGTTTCATAATGTCGCTGAGTGCGCCCTTGGCAAGACAGCGTTCCAAGGTGAAAATAGATGTGTAGTCGCTGACATGATGGCGCAGAAATTCAAATTCAACTTCGCTGGCCATTAGACAGGCGTCATCTCGCAGTACAGTATCTTCGGTGAACTGGTCTGCGAAACAGAGTTTGAATTCAACATAGTCTTCAAAAATATCCTCTAAGGATTTTTTTAATGTGAGCATGGCGTCCATGTTATACTCATTTGCGAATACAATACTTACCTTCTTCATTTTATCATTACCTTTCTGTCTGCTGCACAGAAAAAGAGTGCGACATATTTACAACTAATTTAACTATACAAACATATGAGTTCAGTTTATCACAGTGCAGTGAAAAAATAAAGGGGTAATGAGATGATTTTTTTTGTAAAATAAGTTAGTGTAACTCATTAATGGCCGGAAATAAGTGGATAATAAGTTAATGCTCCGAAATATCGGTATGTATATGAAGAGATGGTGAAAAGAATGTGGGAAATGGCACATATAAATGAGATTTAATGAGATAATCGACTCGTTTAAGAACTCATTAAAGAGCGCATTTAGTGCCTATTTCCCCTTTTTTCAGCAAAAATCACGCTTTGAAAAGTTGGCATATTTCATGCTATATTAAAATATGATTGGATAGTTATGTGAATAGGCGGTTAACTTATTTGCATATAGCAAAGGAGAAACTTACAATGGAGAGAAACACAAAAGCACTGGAACAATATTTGGATAAAATGTTCGAAGAAAAAAAATACCCAGGTGTCGCAATCTGCGTTCGCGGTCCTGAAGGAATCCTGTTTGAAAAAGGATATGGATATAGAAACGTAGAACAGAAAAAAGAAGTAAATGGTGATACCATGTTCGGTATCGCATCCATGAGTAAATCCATGACAGCACTGGCTTGCTGTATTCTGGATGTAGAAGGCAAGATGAGCCTGGAAGACCCAGTAGTGAAGTATTTCCCAGACTTCCACATTCCGGGTGCTGCAGACGAATGCGTAACAGTAAGAAGTCTGGCAATGCACAGAGCAGGTATTCCACCTATGGAACCGCTGGAATGGTCTATTGCTATGAACAGCAAGGAACGTGATACTCACTGGTACAGAGAAATGCTCCGCACTTCTCCAAACAAGATGGATAAGATTGAAGACATCGTTGAGTATGTTACTGCTGGAAATTATACTCCGTTAGGTGCACCAGGAGAATATATGAGCTATTCCAATGAAGGATATGCATTACTCTCTTACATTGTAGACCAGGCGGCTGGAATTACTTTAGAAGAGTTCTTAATGGAAAGAATCTTCAAGCCACTGGGCATGAACCGCACTATTTTAGATTTAGACTGCAGCGAAGCAAGAGAATTAGCTGGCGATGATAATATTACAAGTCTGTTTGAAGTAGATGATGAAGGCAAGCTGGTTTGGGACGATAACTGGTCTGTGCTTCCTCCATTCAGAGGATGTGCTTGCGTAAAGTCCACATCTAAGGACATCACCAAGTACTACCAGATGCTCAGCAACCACGGTAAGTGGGAAGGTAAGCAGATTATCCCTGAAGAAGCTGTAGAAAAGATGGTTGGCAAGGCATTCCCTCTTAGAAAGAAACCTTTCTATACAATGGGTCTGTGGAAGCGCCAGTTCGGTGGAAAGATGATCTGTGAACATTCCGGCGGTCTGCACGGTGTATCTACACAGGGCGGATTCATGGAAGGCGGATACTCTGTAGCCGTACTCTGTAATCAGGGTGATTTAGGTATGGAAGATTTCCAGTGGGTGTGCTATAATTACATTTTGGGACTGCCTCTGGAAACTAAGCAGAACTGGGCAGAACCTTGCGGCAAGACATTCAGCCTGCAGGAAGGACTTTGCGGAGACTTCTTATCTAAGGAAGGTCTGCCAGTACATAATATCGTATCTATCGAAGATGGCCAGCTGGTTGCAATGTACGGCAGCAGCAAGGTTATCCTGAAGTATTGTGAAGAAGCTGCATTCGCTGTTTATCTGGCAAGCAATCCAGAAAGACGTATCAGCACATTCCGCTTCTACATTAAGAATGGAAAGGCATGGGCTGTTAAGTGCGGAAGCCGCATCTACCAGAGAGTAGAATAGTGGAGGAGTAAAAATGGGTACGAAGATCAGGACACGGGTGAGTGGAATGATTTTGCTGGTGATGCTTCTCTCGATGCTGATGCCGACAAGTGCATGGGCTGAAGCTCAGCAGCAGGATGTTACACCTAACGCTAAGGCGGCGATTCTTTATGAAGCTACTACCGGGACTGTGCTTTATGAAAAAAATGCACAGGAACAGATGCAGCCGGCCAGCATGACTAAGGTGATGACGGCCATTATGGTTTTGGAGCAAAATCCTAACCTCGAAGGTGAACTGACAGTCGATAAGCGTGCGGTAAGCAAGTACTACTGCGGCTCCATGGAAGTTATGCGTCACCTTTATGCAGAAGAAGTTATTTCTTACGAGGATTGTTTCAATTATATGTTGATTGCTTCCGGAAATGAAGCAGCTACATCATTTGCATTCGAAATCGCTGACGATATGTCTCTGTTTGCTGAACAGATGACTGCTAAGGCGAAGGAAATCGGCTGCAAGAATACAGTTTTCAAAGATCCTACTGGAATTTCGTCATCTAATATGACGACCGCAGAGGATATGGTCAAAATCGCAGAGTATGCTCTGCAGTTTGATAAATTCCGCGAAGTTGTCTGCAAGACAGAAGGGACGGTTCCTCCGTCCAACAAGCGGGATAAAGGATTCGATTACGAAAATACCAATCAGCTTTTAGCGGAAAATGAACTTTATGTTAATCCATATGTTGGTTACATAAAAGGCGTGAAAACAGGTTGGATTCCAGCTTCCGGATATTGCTTTACCGGCTGCATGGAAAAAGACGGTTTGACCTGGATTACCGTAGTCATGGGTATTTTCGAAGATGGCGTTGCACCTGATGGAACGCCAATCAGAGGAGATCTTCCTGAAACGGTCAGCTTGCTCAGCTTGACTGACGGTGTTACCGCAGAAGATCTTAATCAACCAGTCAATGGCCTGCTGATAGCAGGAATTGTAATAGCTGTGATTGTAGTGATACTGATTGCAGTGATCCTTTATAAAAAATCCAAGAGAAGGGGGATGTAATTATTAGAGATTATATCATTAAGCGTATAATACAGGGTATTTTACTGGTTATTGCAGTATCGTTCCTCGTATTTTGCCTCATGTACATGCTGCCGGGTGATCCGATTGACATGGTGGTAGACGCGAAAGTATCGGCAGAAAGAAAAGCAGAAATCGCTCACGAAATGGGTTATGACCAACCGTTCATGACTCAGTATGTGAACTGGGTAAAGGGTGTTTTACACGGTGACTTCGGTGTATCCATCCGTTACAAGAGTGAAGTTTGGGACTTAATGAGTGCCAGAATTCCATACAGCTTGAAGCTTTGTGGCCTCGCCCTTGTTTTGGAATTATTGATTGCGTTGCCTTTGGGCTTGCTTTGCGCAATTAAGAAAGACAGTTTATTTGACCGCTTCACAGTAAACTTCTCGTTATTGCTGACAGCAATCCCATCATTCTGGTTGGGTGCTCTCATGATCCTAGTTTTGGCGGTGGAATTGAAATGGCTTCCAATCAGTGGTTATGAACATTGGCAGAACTATGTAATGCCTGTCATGACCATGGTATTAGGTGGTGTCGGCGGTACACTTCGTATCACAAAGACAGAAGTATTAGATGTTATCAATGAAAAGTATGTTACCACAGCTTACGCAAAGGGTCTGCCTAAGAGAACAGTTATGATTAAGCACGTGCTGCGTAACTCTCTGATTCTGGTTACAACTCTGGTATTCATGTCCATTCCTTGGCTGATTTCAGGTGCTGTTATCACAGAAAGAATCTTCGGTTTCCCTGGCATGGGTAATCTGTTGCTGAACTCCATCATCGTACAGGATATCACAGTTGTACAGGCAGTTCTGCTGCTGATTGCAATCTTGACTGTAATCTGTAACCTGATCAGTGATATTTTGATGGGTATCCTGGATCCAAGAATTAGACTTTCTTTAGCCGGAGGTGACAACTAGTGAGTAATAAGAATAAATGGAAAGAGCGTATTCATGAATGTACGCATAATGCCAACTTCATGATCGGCTTCATTATTATACTGAGTGTCATCCTGATGGCTGTATTTGCAGATCAGATTGCACCTTTCGATTATGCACAGCAGAAGACAGGCGGTCGTCTGGAAGCTCCAAGTGCTGCACACCTGTTTGGTACAGATGACTTGGGCAGAGATATGTTCTCCAGAATCGTATACGGTTCCAGAATTGCACTTTGGGTAGCATTTTTAGGTGGTTCCCTGCAGCTGGCTATCGGTGTTATAATCGGTCTTGCTTGCGGTTTCTTCGGTAAGTGGGTTGACCGTATCCTCAGCTTTATGACTGACCTGACTTGGTGTATCCCAGGTACTATCCTGGCTCTGGCTGTTGTTACAATCTTAGGCAAGAGCTTAACTAATACGATTATTGCAATCTCTCTGGTTGCATGGGCAAGCTATGCTCGTATCGTTCGTGCAAAGACTATGTCTCTGCGTAATATGGCCTTCGTAGAAACTGGTAAGGCTTTTGGTGAAAGCAACGTATCTCTGATGATTCGTTACATCTTACCGAATGTAATTCCATCACTGCTGGTAATGGTATCTCTGAATCTGCCAGGAACAATTATGTCTACAACGACACTGTCCTTCCTGGGTCTGGGTTCTCAGCCACCTTCACCAGACTGGGGTCTTGCTATTTCTCTGGGTCTGAAGTATATTCAGAGAGCTCCTTGGCTGACAATTTGGCCTGGTATCGCTCTGGTTTATGTAACTTTCGGCTTCAACTTGCTGGGTGAAGGTCTTCGTGACTTAATCGACCCACATATGAAGACACAGTAGAGGGGGCAGAATCATGAGTGAAGAATTATTAAGACTTGAACATCTGTCGATTGACTATAAAGTAAAAGACGGATATCTTTCAGCAGTAAACGATGTTAACTGCGTATTAAATAAGGGTGAGGTTTTCGCAATCGTCGGCGAATCCGGCTGCGGTAAATCTACTGTCGCTCACAGCATTATGAATCTGCTGCCTGGCGGAAATGAAGAACTGAGCGGTAAGATTGTTTTTAAGGGTAAGGACCTGCGTGAATGTACACCGCAGGAAATGGAAAAAATTCGTGGTAAGGAAATCGGTATGATTTTCCAGAATCCTCTGGATTCCTTAAACCCGGTTTATACTGTAGGTGATCAGACTGCAGAAGCTATTCTGTTAGATAAGGTTACTAAGGAAGAAGCATGGAATCATGTACTGAAGCTGTTCAAAGATGTTAAGATGCCTGATGCTGAAGAACGTATGAAGAGCTTCCCTCACGAACTGTCTGGCGGTATGCGTCAGCGTATTATGATTGCAATGATGCTTTCCAGAAATCCAGAGCTGCTGATTGCGGACGAACCGACTACGGCACTTGACGTAACCATCGAAGCACAGATTTTGGAAATAATGAAGGAACTGAAGAATAACTTCAATACTGCAATCATGCTGATTACTCATAACTTCGGTTTGGTAGCTGAAATCGCAGACAGAATCGGTGTTATGTATGCTGGTGAAATGATTGAAAGCGGTGATGTTTTCGAAATCTTCAAGAATCCTAAGCATCCTTACACAAGACTGCTGATGCAGGCTCTGCCTAGAAAGACTAAGGCTGAAGGTCGTTTGCAGACTATCGATGGTTCCGTTCCAAGAATCACCAACAAGAAGCCTGGATGCCGTTTCGCAAACCGCTGTCCATATGCAGTGGAAAAGTGCTTTAATGAAACACCTGAGGCTGTTTTCGTAGCAGAAGACCACTTCTGCAGATGTCATCTCGTAGAAAAGGAGGAAAAGTAGTATGGAAAACAAACCCATGATTGAGCTGAAAGGCCTTAAAAAATACTTTTCCATTTCTAAGGGTCTTCTGAAAAAGAGCACAACTAAGGTAAAGGCAGTAGATGATATTTCTCTGACTATCAATCAGGGTGAAATCGTTGGTTTAGTAGGCGAATCCGGAAGTGGTAAGACTACTCTGGCTCGTGTAATCCTTAATCTGACAAACAAAACTGGCGGTGATATCGTTATAAACGGTATCGATATTTCCAAGGCAAGCCGTGCTGAAATCAAGCAGCTGCGCAGCGATGTGGCAGTAGTATTCCAGGATCCAGCATCTAACCTGAATCCTCGTCAGACTGTAGAAAGCTCCATTATGCGTCCTATGATTATTCATGGCGTACCTAAGGAAGAAGCTAAGAAGAAGGCTAAGGAAGTTCTGGAAATGGTTAAGATGGACCAGAGATATCTGGACAGCTATCCTCATCAGCTTTCCGGTGGTCAGCTGCAGCGTATTGCTATTGCTCGTGCGCTGGCTCTGAATCCAAAGGTTATGATTCTGGATGAACCTACAAGTGCGCTGGATATCTCCGTTCAGGCGCAGATTCTGAACCTGCTTCTTGACCTTCAGGAAGAAATGGGATTAACATATCTGGTTATTACACATGACCTGAATGTAATCAAATATATCAGTGACCGTATTGCGGTTATGTATCTGGGTCGTCTGGTTGAATTCGGACCAACTCAGGAAATTGCAGAAAATGCAAAACATCCGTACACAAGAGGCCTTCTGAATGCAGCTCCTATTCTTGACCCGGAACTGCGTGGAACTAAGAAGGAAGTAATGAAGGGTGACCCAGGCAGCTTGATTAAGGTTGGCACTGGTTGCCGTTTTGTAGACAGATGTCCGTATGCTACGGAAGAATGTAAGACTACTATGCCGCCTGACACTGTGGTTCAGGAAGGACATCAGGTAGCATGTTTCCACCCACAGGGTTAGGAAATATTAAATAAGGTTGGCGATATTATTGCAATATATATTTCATAAGGAGGAAATTTTATGAAGAAGAAGTTATTAGCAATCGCGCTGGTGTTCGCGATGGTATTCTCCATGGCTGCTTGCGGCGGCGGAGATGACCAGGGTGAAACCCCTACTGAAAAGACTGGTATCGTGGTATTCGACGGTGAATGGTATGGTATCGACACTTACCAGCTGGACGGCAGCTCCGGTGGTCAGACTTGGGTTAGTGCAACTCTGTTTGACTGGGACGCTGAAAACTCTCAGGTAGTTGACAACATCTGCCAGGGCTGGACAGTAGCAGAAGACGGCAGCAAGGTTACATTTACAGTTCCAGAAGGTCTGTACTACTCCACTGGCGAAGAAGTACTGCCTGAAGACGTAAAGGCTTCTATCGAACACGGTCTGGAAGTCAGCCCATATGCAGACGGTTACAGCAACATCGAATCCATCGATATCGATGGTAACACTGTTACTCTGAACCTGTCTCACTTCTCATCTGACATGGAATACTACTTCTGCGCAGACTTCATCTGCCTGATTGACAAGGACGAATTAGATTCCATGACTAATGACGAACTGATGTGGGGTTGCCACCCTTACGGACCTTACAGATTAGCTGATGAAAACGGTTATGTATCCGGTTCTGAAGTAAATCTGGTTAGAAATGATAACTACAAGACATTCAACCCACTGGTTGAAACTAATGGTGCATGGGCATTCGAAACAATCAAGTGCCGTTTCAACGTAGAAGAATTCACTCAGACTGAAGAACTGAAGAGTGGTTCTGCAGACATCATCATGGGTACTTCTAAGGACCAGAGACTGGAACTTGACGGCGCAGAAGGCATCGACCTGATTAACGCTTCTTACCCTTGCCTGAACTACTTAGAACTGAACACAACTGACACTATCTTCGAAGAATTAGAAGTTCGTAAGGCATTTGCAATGGCAATCGACAGAAACGAACTGGAAGAAATCTCCGAAGGCGGTATCACTCCTGTTTACTCCATGATTATCGACACAATGCAGTGCTTTAACCAGGGCGTTAAGGATTCCTTCCAGAGCGAATACGGCTGCAACCCTGAAAAGGCGGCAGAAATTCTGGAAAACGCAGGTTGGGTTGACACAAATGGTGACGGCATCCGTGAAAAGGACGGTCAGACTCTGTCCTTCACATTCTTAGCATGGACTGACTGGACTATCATTCCAGAAGCTATGATGAATCAGCTGGCTCAGGTAGGTTTCGATATGCAGATCGAAGCTCTGGACTGGAACTACATCTATGAACGTATCGGCAGTGACGAATACGACATGGGTATCTGCAGCTTAGGTTGGGCAGAACCAATCCTGATCCTGAACATGTGTTACTATGACCAGAACGCTGATGGCAATAACGATGCTTACTACGAAAAGGTAGAAGCAATCGCAGCTGAAGGCGATACTGAAAAGCGTGTTGAAATGATCGGCGAAATTCAGGAAGAAATGAATAAGCATCTGGATCTGATCCCTCTGTACATGGACAACGAATATACTGCAGTAAGCTCTAACATTCAGGGCATCGTTGCTGAACCAGATGGTTCTCTGTCCACAGCAGACATGCACTTTGTAGCATAGCCTAAAACAATATTGCAATAAAACGTTATAATTTTGAGCAAAAGCTTAGTGAAGAAGAGTGCCTCGGCAGATTGTCCTGCCGGGGCATTTTTCATGCTTTTTTTTGCAAAACATGTGCCGCGGGGGTTGACTTTTATGCAGTAAAGCGGTAAAATAAGAATATGAATTTACTTCATCACTTTATTCAATAAAAGTGAGAAGCTGGGAAGGAAGAAAAATGACGGCTAAAGAGATTTTGAGAGACCTGGTGAGAATCAACACCATTAAGGATAAAGAAAATAAGGAAATTATGGACTATATCGAAAACTTCGTAACACCTCTGGGATTTACTGTAGATCGCAGAAAGAATGAAGAAAATGGAAAAGAAGTGATGGTTGCTACCTTTGGAGAGAATGCAACGATGGGCTTTTTGGGCCATACGGATACAGTGGACATAACTGATGGCTGGACTTACGAACCATTGGATTTAACAGAAGTGGACGGGAATTTATACGGTCTGGGCGCTTGTGATATGAAGGGCGGCATCGCAGCGGCGCTGTATGCGGCGGCTAATGCTCCTTTAGATGAAATCAAGGCTGCGGGCAAGGGCATCAAGATGTACTGGACATATGATGAAGAAATTATGTTCGGCGGAATCAGAGATTTGATGGAAGACGGAGAAAAGTTCCCAGAACACGTTTTGGTATGCGAACCGAGTGATAACAGACCGGAGATTGGATCTAAGGGATTGCTAGAATATATCTTTACATTTAACGGCGTGACTACCCATTCCAGCCAGCCGATAGAGGGGAAGAGTTCAAATAAGAATGCGGTGAAGTTTTTGAGCCGTATGATGGAAATAGAAGATAAGCTGAAGGAGAACAACCATCCGCTGTTTGGTGTTCCACATTCCACTATGAATATCGGTATTGTGAACGGCGGTACGGCGATTAACAAGGTTCCTGGAAAGACTACGATTTATCTGGATTTCAGAATTTGCGACAGCGCAAGCGAGTATGAGATGATTCGCAGAATGACAGATGAAGCTATCGCAGATTTTGATGCGAGCTACGAAATCATCAACGATATCCCTTCATTTACAAATAAGGGCGAAAGAGTTAGCTGGTATGAAGAAATCAGTGGCAAAAAAGCTGACACCGGCAATGGAATCACTGAAGCGTCTTTCTTTGAAGGGGACCGTGTAATTATCGGCCCTGGCCCAGATTGCGCACATCAGGCTGACGAGCATGTGACAGAAGAATCACTGAACAGAACAGCAGAAATTTACTTAGAAGCGATTAAGAGGGAATGTCTCTAGGCGGGAGTTTCTTCGGGAGGAAATAAATCATGAATGATAAAAAAGAAGTAAAGGAAAAGAAGCAGATAAAAGCTATCGACCCTATAATTATTATATTATGTATCGTGCTGCTGGCAGCTATTTCAACATGGGTGCTGCCTGGCGGTAACTTCGAAAGAGCAGTAGATCCTGAGACTGGTGCTGAACTGGTCGTACCGGGAACTTATACAGTAGCTGAAAGAAATCCTATCATGCCGATGGACTTCCTGATGTCTATTACTCAAGGTATGCAGGCAGCTGGTTCTGTAATCTTCTTCCTGCTTATCGTAGGTGGTATGATTGAGATTATCAAGGCTACAGGTGCAATCGATGCGGGTATTGGAAATCTGGTTAAGGTGCTGGGAAATAAGCAAATGCTGATGATTCCAATCTGCCTGATCGCATTCTCCATTATATCTACAACAGCGGCATGTTCTGAAGAATATCTTGCATTTCTGCCTCTGATGTATGCGGCTTGTATCGCATGTGGGTTTGACTCCTTCGTAGCAGTAATGCTGCTGTTCGGTGCATCTGCAATCGGTTATGCAGGCGGTGTAGCTAATCCGTTCACCACTGGCTTAGCTCACGAAATCGCAGGTCTGCCTACTTTCTCCGGACTGGGTCTGAGAGTTGCTCTGCTGGCTGTACTGAACGTAGTTACTATTGTATATGTAGCAAGACACGCAGCTAAGGTAAAGAAGAATCCTACATTAAGCCCTATGTATGAAATTGATAAGGCTAACGCAACGCCTATAGACATGAGTCAGGTTAAGTCTCTTACACTTCGTCAGGCACTGGTTCTGGCAATCTTCTTAGGCGGCTTCGTAGCTATCGCAGTTTTGGTAATCACTAAGGGATATTATATGGACGAGCTTTCCGCTCTGTTTATAGTAATGGGCCTTCTTAGCGGAATCGTGGGCGGTGTTAAGCCTAACGAAATGTGCAAAGCATTCGTAGAAGGCGCACGCGGTATGCTGTACGCTGGTCTTATGGTCGGACTTTGCCGCGCTGCTACTAATATCATGAGCGATGCTAACGTATTCGATACTATTATAAATGCTGCTGGTAATTTGCTGGAAGGTATGAATACCAGTGTGGCTGCTTGCGGAATGTATATTTTCCAAAGCTTATTTGACTTCCTGGTTCCTTCCGGTTCTGGACAGGCTTCCATCACAATGCCGTTTATGGCACCGCTGGCTGACCTGCTTGGTATGACCAGACAGACTGCAACCTTAGCATTCCACATGGGTGACGGCTTTACAAACTGCATTACACCTACTTCCGGCTCATTTATGGCAGCTCTGGCTATGTGTCACATTCCATGGGGCAAGTGGTTTAAGTTTATTGCACCGCTTTGGGCAATCTGGGCTGTAGTTAGCTGCATCTTTATGGTCATCGCAGTAAATATTGGTTACGGTCCATTCTAAATTTGTTGACGGAAATCCTCATTATGGATATAATATACATAATGAGGATTTTTTTGGAGGGTAGAATGTTTCATAAAGGCGAATCAGTAGAGGATTATCTGGAAACTATATTGAGACTGAGCAAATCAATGTCAGCAGTCCGCTCCATCGACATCGTTCACGATACTGGATATACTAAACC
>CAZLJV010000030.1:0-15004 GCA_964559965.1 uncultured Oscillospiraceae bacterium
TCGAACAAACCTTGCTTACCATTAGCATTTGCACCCGAAAAAGCACCCTTCTCATAGCCAAACAATTCAGATTCCAAAAGATTCAGAGGAATAGATGCACAGTTGACCTTGATAAAAGGCTTCTTGTTGCGATTGCTCATTCTATATATTTCATCTGCAATGATTTCCTTACCAACACCTGACTCACCAGTAATTAAAACTGTTGCATCCGTAGGCGCAGCATTCTTAATCATATCTAAAGTCTTTTTTATAGCAGGAGAGCGTCCGATAAGTCTGGTTGACTGAAGATCAGGAGCATCAGCATCGTTTACTACCTTGACATTTTCCTGCATCATCTTAATAGCACTGGCCTCTGCCAAAAAACGATCGAAGTCGTCCTGTAAAGCACGCAAAGAAAGAATCGGACGACTGCTTGCCACTACCTGCTTCAACTGTCCGTAATCATCAAACAGAGGAACACCGATAACATAACCTGTCTGAGGAGGATCTGTTACGAGAACTTTTGAAAGGCGAAAAGCCTTCTTTTGGGTTTTAAGAACATCCGTCACAGCACCACCTGCAAATAAATCACCGGACCTTTCAATTTCTTCAATATTATGTCCGATTAAACGATCCGCTGGAATTCCGGTATTCACTTCATAATTCGGATTCAGATATATAACCTTACCATCCTTATCAGTAATGAGAATACTGTCATCCATAGTATTAACCACGGCCTTGAAGTCAATATCATCCTTCAGAAATGCCGACAAATCCTCATGAACCTCAAGAAGCAGCGATTTAACATTTTCACTATCACTGTAACTGCCAGTTTCCAGGGCGTGAGTGATTTTTTTCTGGATATTTTCGATTGTAAGATCCTGATTAATTCGCTCTGTAATTGTATTGATATTTCTATTCTCGCTCATAAAAACTAACCTCCCAACCATTGCACCTATAGTATATCAATTCTGTTGCTGAACTGCAACGGGAAACTTATCCTGCAACAAAAAATCGCTTTTTTCTATGCACATCTGCACCCGCATATTTCCCAGCAAAATCTCCAAACCCTTGAATTTACTCAATCTCCAGCTTTTTCTCGACTCAACATCTCCTTTTGGCACGGTGTTTGCTATTTATAGGGATGAAACAAATCGATGGCCAATCGAGATAATGCTAAAAGAAACAACATAAAAGAAACAATACTAAAAAACGAGGAAACAATATGTTAGAAACAAGACGTTTGAATAGAAAAGACAAAGTCATCGTAACTGCGGCTTTGACTGGAGCTGTGACGACGAAGGCAGACAATCCAAACCTGCCTACCCAGCCACAGGAAATTTGCAAATCTGCAATAGAGTGCAGTGATGCTGGAGCTGCCATGGTTCACTTACACATGCGTAATGAAGATGACACTCCGACCATGCGTTTTGACAGGTTTGAAGAAACTGTAAATCTGATTCGTGCAGCGAAATGTCCTGCACTTCTGAATTTGACATCGTCTGGAGGACAAGGCTTCGGATGGGAAGAAAGAATTCGTCCATTTAAGGAATTGAAACCTGAGATGGCATCCTTTGATGCTGGAACTATGAACTGGCTTCACTCAGTTGTATTTATGAACGAGCCTGGATTCCTAGAACTTTGCGGTAAAGAAATGATCGCCTGCGGAGTAAAGCCGGAGATTGAAGTGTTCGATATGGGAATGCTTAATACAGCGAAATACTACCTGAAGAAAGGGATTTTGCAAGGACCTGCACACTTCCAGATTTGTCTCGGCGCACCAGGTGGCATGGAGGCAACTACAGAAAATCTGCTGTATATGGTGAACCATCTGCCAGAGGATTGCACATGGAGTACTTTCGGAATCGGCAGAGGTGCAAACGAAGTAATGCTTGCGGCGCTGGCTTTAGGCGGAAACATCCGTGTTGGTTTGGAAGACAACGTATATTACAACGCAGGTCAGAAAGCTGAATCTAATGCGCAGTTCGTAGAGAGGGTGAAGAGGCTTGCAGCCGAAGTCGGCAGAAGTCTGGCTACACCTGATGAGGCACGTGAGATTTTAGGAATATAAATAAGAAAAGGAGAAACTATCATGTCAGAAATCGCAGTAAGACACACAAGAGAAGAATGTTTTGCACACACAAATGATTGGAAGAAGCCATATGATGGCAGCATTTTCGATATGTTCAAGGACGGCTCATTCGAACTGGTTGACCTTTCAAATCCATTCGGCAGAGGTAATCCACTGTGGCCTTCCAACGGAGACTTCCACATTGACAGAGTACAGCATATGCCTATGCATTATCGCCTGCTGCAGACTTTCAATGACTTCCATATGCACAATTCCACACACGCAGATTCTCCGGCACATGTAATTCCAGAAAGCCCATTCACTCATGAGCTGCCTATCCAGAATTACTTCGGCGAAGCAGTTTGCCTGGACATTCCTAAGGGTAAGTGGGAGCTGATCACAGTTGAAGACATCGAAGAAGCAGCTAAGAAGGTGCCAGGCGGCATTAAGGAAGGTGACTGGGTTCTGCTGAACACTGGTACTCACAGACGCTGGGGCGAAAATGATGACTATTTCGCATACAGCCCTGGTCTGTCCATCGATGGTGCTAAGTGGTTTGTTGAACACCATGTAAGAGGCGTAGGCTTCGACATGCAGGCTATTGACCACATTCTGTATACTTATGCTGCAGACCACGGTCCTGGTCCATATGTTCCTCGTATCGTGGAAGAATACGAAGAACAGTTCGGTCATCCAGCATTAGAAGACTTCCCTGAATGGGAACCTTGCCACGATATCTTGATGGCTAACAATGTAATGGGTATCGAAAATCTGGGTGGAGATCTGGATAAGGTCACTAATCAGAGATTCCTGTTCTGTGCATTCCCTCTCCGTTGGTACATGGGTGACGGCACAATCGTTCGTGCAGTAGCATTTGTACCATCTGACAGAATCGACAGAAGCGTTCCAGACAAGGAATACCCTTACGGCGTATATTAATAACTAAAGGCGGGCGGCGCTGCCGCCCGCTTCTTAAAAATCAAAAAAACATTACAGGGAGCATAGAAATACCGATGTTAAATAAGAAAAAGAAAATCGCTGTCCTTGGGGCAGGCGTGATGGGAACTGGAATAGCGCAGGCCTTCGCCATGAAGGGTCATGAAACCATGATTATCTATGTGTATGACGATAAGCTCCGTGCGAAACCGCTTGAAACGATGAAGTCCAATTTGCAGACTTTGAGCGAAAATGGCGTTATAAATGATGAAGAAATTCCGGAAATACTTGGGAGAGTGTGCTTTACAGAAAGTCTGGAAGAAGCAGCGGAGTTTGCGGATGTGATTTTTGAATGCATCGTAGAGAAACTTGAAGTAAAGCAAGAATATTTCCGCAAGCTGGACGAACTTTGCCCTCCATCGACAATTTTAGCGACTAATACATCTTGCATCAGTGTAACTGAAATAGCAGAAAAATCCAATCATAAAGAAAGAATAGTAGGAACTCACTTCTGGAATCCGGCATATTTGATTCCACTAGTGGAAGTAATTAAAACGAAATATATATCTGAGGATGTAGTTGACCAGACTTATGCTCTTATGGAAGAAGCAGGTAAAGTCCCTGTAATCGTTCAGAAAGACGTGCCTGGTTTCCTTGCAAATCGCATGCAGCACGCACTTTTCCGTGAAGCAATTTCCATCGTAGAACACGGTATTGCCAGCGCAGAAGATGTGGATAAGTCCATAAAATATGGCTTCGGAATGCGTCTTGGCGTTCGAGCACCAATGGAAGTAATCGATGCAGGCGGTACTGATTTAACATATAACATTCACAGCTATCTGTTCCCTCATATTGAAAATTCTGAAAAACCATCACAGCTTTTGGTCAAAAAGTTGGAGGAAGGAAAGCTGGGCTTCAAAACCGGCGAAGGCTTCCAGAAGTGGACTCAAGAAGAAATTCAGGAGTCGCAGGATAGGTTAAATGAGGGTCTGATTAAAGTTATGAAAGCCCTGGATCGTATCTAAGCGGATTTTGCGGCAAAACATGCTTCGAGGAGGAGTTACGACATGAAAAACGTAGTAATTGTAGCGGCGTGCAGAACACCAATCGGCACCCTCGGCGGTCAGTTCAAAACGCTGACGGCTTCAGAACTGTCGATTCCTGTAATGCAGGCTTTAGTTAAACGCTCTGGAATCAACCCTGAATGGATAGAAGATGTAATTTGGGGATGCAATTATCAGAGAACATATAAGGAAAATAATTTAGCGAGAGTTGCAGCTGTCAAGGCCGGACTGCCGGTCTCTGTACCTGGAATCACCATCCACAGAAACTGCACATCTTCCATGTCATCTATTCAGATGGGGTATTACCAGATAAAGGCTGGGGAAGCAGACTGCATAATGGCAGGCGGCGCAGACAGCATGAGTACTGCACCACACATGGTTTTCGATGCACGCTATGGCAAAAAATATGGTCACATGGAACTTCGTGATTCCATGTGGGATTCTTTGACTAACTTAGGCGTGGGTCCGGCTATGGGAATCACAGCGGAAAATGTGGCGGATGAATACGGAGTAACCAGAGAAGAGATGGATGCATATTCCCTGCGTTCTCAACAGAGAGCGGTAGCTGCTATTGATGCCGGGAAGTTCAAAGATGAAATTATTCCTGTTACCGTACCAGGTAAAAAGGGTGAAGTTGTATATGACACAGATGAATATCCTCGCAGAGATGCAAGTCTGGAAAAACTGTCTAAGTTGAAACCTACATTTAAGGAAGATGGACGTGTAACTGCGGGAAACGCATCGGGTATGAACGATGCAGCTTCCGGCGTAATTCTTATGGATGAAGAAAAGGCGAAAGAAGCTGGAATTCCAATCCTGGCTCGCGTAGTATCTGTTGCGACTACTGGCGTGCGGCCTGAAGTAATGGGTATTGGCCCTATAAGTGCATCTAAAAAAGCACTTGAAAAAGCAGGTCTTACAATTGATGATATTGACTTGTTTGAGATTAATGAAGCATTTGCATCACAGTGTATTGCATGTGCCAGGGAACTGGGGATTGATGAAGAAAAGCTGAATGTAAACGGTTCAGGGATTTCTCTCGGACATCCTGTTGGTGCAAGCGGATGCAGATTAGTTGTTTCCTTGCTTCACGAGTTAAAGCGCAGAGGCGGAAAATATGGTTTAGCATCTCTTTGTGCAGGTGGCGGCATGGGAACCACAGTGATTGTGGAACTGGTGTAGCTGTCACAGGAATATATAATTAGGAAAGGAACTTAGATATGGCAATGATGACTGGCGAGCAGTATATTGAGAGCTTGCGGAAATTAAATACCAAGGTATATATGTTTGGAGAAAGAATAGAAAATTGGGTTGACCATCCAATCATTCGACCATCTATTAACTGCGTAGCTGCAACTTATGATTTAGCACAGGATCCTGAGTATGCAGATCTTATGACAGCTACTTCCAATCTGACGGGGGAAAAGATTAATAGATTCGGTCACATCCACCAGAGTACCGATGACCTGGTGAAAAAAGTTAAGATGCAGAGACTTTGCGGGCAGAAGACAGCTTCCTGCTTCCAGCGCTGTGTGGGAATGGATGCCTTCAATGCAGTATATTCTACCACTTATGAAATCGATGAAAAGTATGGTACTGATTATCACCAGCGTTTCAAAAAATTCCTGCTCATGGTGCAGGAACAGGATTTAGTTGTGGACGGAGCTATGACAGATCCTAAGGGCGACCGCGGCAAAGCACCTCATGCTCAGGATGATCCAGACTTATATCTTCGCATCAAAGAAGTTCGTGAAGATGGTATCGTAGTTCGCGGTGCAAAAGCTCATCAGACTGGCTCCATCAACTCCCACTGGCATCTGGTAATGCCAACTCAGTCTATGAAGGAGGATGACAAGGATTATGCTGTTTCCTTCGCATGTCCATCCGATGCGGACGGTTTATATATGATTTATGGCCGTCAGTCCTGCGATACCAGAAAGCTGGAGGAAGGTGCTGATGTAGATTTAGGCAACAAGCAGTATGGCGGTCAAGAAGCGCTGGTAGTTTTTGATGACGTTTTCGTACCTAATGAATACGTGTTCATGGCTGGTGAATATGATTTTGCGGGGATGTTAGTTGAAAGATTCGCTGGTTTCCATCGTCAGAGCTACGGTGGCTGCAAAGTTGGTGTAGGTGATGTGGTTATCGGTGCGGCGGCTCTTGCGGCTGAATACAACGGTGCGGACAAGGCATCTCATGTAAAAGATAAGCTGATTGAAATGACGCATCTTAATGAAACTTTGTTCTGCTGCGGTATCGCATGTTCATGTGAAGGTAAGCAGACGGAGTGCGGCTCGTACATGATTGACCTCCTGAAGGCTAATGTTTGTAAGCAAAATGTTACTAGATATCCTTATGAAATCGTCAGACTTGCTGAGGATATTGCAGGTGGGCTGATGGTTACCATGCCAAGTGAACAGGATTTCAATAGCGATCTGGTGGTTGGCAAGAATGGCGAGACTATAGGAGATGTGTGCCGCAAATATTTTGCGGGGAAAGAAGGAGTATGTACCACTGAGGAGCGTATGCGAATTCTGCGTTTCCTGGAAAATATCTGCTTAGGAGCTTCGGCGGTCGGATATCGTACTGAGTCCATGCACGGGGCTGGTTCTCCTCAGGCTCAGCGCATTATGATTCAGCGCCAGGGAGACATCGAAGGTAAAAAAGAATTAGCTAAACACATTGCGGGCATTTAATTGCCCGCTTTTTTTAATGAAATATTAATCTTTTATACATTTTAGATTCATTTTCGTGTAGTATTATAGTAATACAAAAGGGAAAAGAAAGGACGACTTAGAGATGGATCAGTTAGAAAAGGTTGAAAAGATTAGAGAAAAGACAGGTGTAACTTATGAAGAGGCTAAAACGGCATTGGAAGAATCTGGAGGAGATGTTTTAGATGCTATAGTTTACCTTGAGAGCAAAGGTAAGATAAAGAAACCGGAAATTTCAGTTTTTACAACTAAGAGCGATGGAGATAAGGCTTCTGAGGCATTTCAGGAGGCGGCTAAGTCCTACGATAATGCAGCTAAGGCTACATTCGGAGATCATCTGAAGGATGGAGTGCGCTGGTGCGGCAAGTGGATACGTAAGAGCTGCGAGAATTTCTTCATCGTAAGTAAGGGCGGAGAAGAACTTGCCACACTGCCGGTTCTGGTGATGATTTTGCTGCTGCTGTTCGCATTTTGGGTTACAGTTCCGCTGCTTGTTATCGGGCTTTTCTTTGGCTTTAAATACAGCTTTAAGGGTGCGATTACTCAGACTGTCGATGTAAATATGGCTTGCGAAAAGGCGTCTGAAGCTGCGGAAAGCATAAAGCAGGAATTCAGCAAGTAAGGAGAGCGCAGTGTGCAAGGCATGCTGCGCTCTCGGGCGTACTATTCACGGAAGGAAAGTAAAGATGAAACGGATTTTGCTAATAGAAGACGAAGAAAAAATTGCGAGATTTACAGAACTGGAACTGGCGCATGAAGGATACGAAGTGGTGAAAGCCTTTAATGGCAGAGACGGGTTGGAACAGGCATTGGGCGGTGGTTATGACTTGATATTGCTTGATGTTATGCTGCCCGAAATCAACGGAATTGAGGTTTTGCGCAGGCTGCGAAAGGAATCTCAGGTTCCTGTAATAATGGTAACGGCCAGAGATGCAGTTATGGATAAGGTGTATGGACTGGATTCGGGTGCCGACGACTACATTACCAAACCTTTTGCCATAGAAGAACTGTTAGCTCGAATTCGAGTAATCTTTAAGAAAAATGCAGCTACTCCTCGGAGCAGCCATATTATGACTGTGTGCGGAGTGACTGTCGATGAGGATAGACACGAAGTTAAGTGTAAAGGAGAGATAATCGAGCTGACGAATAGAGAGTACGAGCTTGTCCGCACGCTTATGATTAATAAGAATATCGTAATGAACAGGGAACAACTGATGCGAACGGTTTGCGGTTACGACTACATAGGCGAGACGAATATAATTGATGTATACGTGAGGTACATAAGGGGTAAAATTGATGATAAATTCGGTATAAAGCTGATACATACAGTTCGAGGGGTTGGTTATGTCATTAAGGAGTAATAAAAACAGGGGCTTTGGCTCCATAGCCAGAAGCATAAACTTTGAATTTTGGATTCGTGAATTTATGCATCTTTTGCTTTTGGACATAGTCCTTGCCGGTGCAGTGGTTTTTACATATTTTATGTGGTGCGAAGCTCAGATTCCAAGCCGCATGATTGCAGTGGGTCGTGACTTTATACAGATGGATAGCCTTGAGACTGCTACATATGTCATAACCATGACAAATGGCGAAGATTTAGAATTCGGGCTTTACATACCACTCATTCTTTGCAAAATCCCCGTTGCAGCACTTCTTACAGTAGAATTAATGTATCTGTTTGCTAACTTATTCTCGGTGGGTACAGTGCGTAAAAAGATGATGCCCTTAAATGAGATTGCTATTCGAACAGATGAACTGACACGAAATACTGGGAGTTCGGCGGTTAATCTTAAGACTATGGAGAATGCCATAAGTCAGCTCAATCCTGAAATGCCCGATGCACGAGTTGTAACAGGTGATAAGGAGCTTCAAAGTTTGGAGATAGCCATAAATAATCTACTTGCTAGAATGAGGGAAAGTCATCGGCAGCAGGAGCGTTTCGTTTCGGATGCGTCCCACGAACTTAGAACACCTATTGCGGTAATACAGGGATATGTAAATATGCTGGATCGCTGGGGTAAAGATGATGAGCAGATTCTCAAGGAATCCATTGAGGCACTAAAAAATGAATCGGAACATATGAAGAATCTGGTTGAACAGCTCCTTTTTTTGGCACGTGGAGACAGCGGACGAAATACACTTAATTTCGAGGAATTTGACTTAGCAGAAGTGGTGCATGATGTGATGGAAGAATCAGAAATGATAGACGAAAATCACGTCTATCGCTTCGAGAATTCATCTGGTGATAAGATTATGGTGAATTGCGATTTAGCTATGCTTAAGCAGTCCATGCGCATTTTTGTGCAGAATGCAGCTAAATATTCAAATCAGGGTGATACAATAACGCTTAAAGCAGGTTTTGATAAGCGTCCTTTTTATTGCGTGCAGGACGAGGGTGTGGGCATGGAGTCTGAAGAGGTTGTCCATGTATTCGAAAGATTTTATCGTTCTGATCAGGCAAGAAACAGCGTAAAGGGCGGAACCGGACTGGGGTTGTCCATAGCCAAGTGGATAGTAGATGCTCACGGAGGTGAAATCGAAATATTGACCAGACCAGGTCTGGGGACACGCATTAAGGTGCTGTTATAAATTTTATAGCTTCACAAGCAGCCAGTTTAGGCCGTCAGTTTTTTGCTGGCGGCTTTCATATTTTCTTCACTTAAATCACATAAAAAAAGTTAGTTTTTCGGTTGACTTTCGAAGCAAAAGGGTGTATCTTATATATAGTGATTAGCACTCCAGTTAAATGAGTGCTAACAACGAAGATCTTACAAACATTAAGAACTTTAAGAATATAAAATTACGAAGAACAGGAGACAGTGGAATGGATTTAAGCGAACGGAAACTGAAGATTTTACAAGCGATCATCAGCGACTATGTACGGTCCGCAGAACCGGTCGGTTCCAGGACTCTGTCGAAGAAATATGATCTGGGCATAAGCCCAGCCACCATTCGAAATGAAATGGCGGATTTGGAAGAGATGGGATATTTAACACATCCGCATACTTCCGCAGGCAGAGTTCCTTCGGATAAGGCATACAGACTGTATGTAAATGCTTTGATGGAAAAAAAGGAGCTTTCGAGAGAAGAAAAGATGGTCATCGCACAGCGTCTGCAAGGCAATGTAAACGAATTCGAAAAGACTATCGAACATGCAGCTTCGCTGCTTTCGGAGATTACGAATTTAACTTCATTCGCCATGACACCGGCACAGAACAACGATACGCTGAAGTTTATAAACTTACTTCCAGTGGATGAACATACCGTAGTTCTGATGATAGTAGCAGAGAGCGGAAAGATTTCCAACACAGCACTTCGCATGAAGGTGCCATATACTGAAGAGAACCTTCAGCTGCTGGCGAAGACGATGACATTTAACTTTAAGGGGAAGACCATAAGCGAGGCTCTGACCCATAATATAATAGCAAATTTTGAATCCGATATTACGGCTATGAGCGGTTTGGCACGAGATGTAATGCCTAACTTCATGAAGACTTTGGAAGAGATGCTCAATGTAAACCTCTATATGGATGGGCTTACAAACATCTTCGACATTCCGGAGTATAACGATTTAGGCAAGGCTAAGAGCTTTTTAAGCATGTTGAGCCAGAAGGAAGACTTCACTAAGAAGCTGCTTGAGCGTGAAGACGGAGTTATCGTTACCATCGGTGAGGAAAATGCAGATGATATCATGCAGGATTGCTCCTTGATAACAGCCACATATCACGTGGATGGCAAGATGGTAGGTAAGATTGGCGTAATCGGACCGACAAGAATGAGATACGGTGAGGTAACGTCTATAATTGAGTATTTGACAGATAATCTCAATAATGTTTTTAAATTAGAAGGCGGAGGAAACGAGGATGAGTGAAGAAAAAAAGGCGGAAACAGCAGATTTTGCGGAGAAAGATGAAGCAGTGAAAGCTGACGCATCAGAAAACGCAGAAAAAACTGAAAATGTGGAAGCGTCTGAAAGTGCAGAAACGTCTGAAAATGCAGAAGGGGAAGGCGGAGCACAGACAGAGGCGAAGCAGGAAATGTCCGCAGAAGACGAAGCGATGAGCGCGAAGTATATGAGACTGATGGCAGATTTTCAGAACTTCAAGCGCAGAGCAGAAAAAGAAAAGAGCGACATTTATGCATACGCAAACGAAAAAATCGTAAGCGAACTGCTTAATGTAATAGATAATTTCGAAAGGGCGCTGGCATTAGGTCAGGAAGGGGACAGCTTCGTGGAAGGCATGAGCCTGATCTTCAAACAATTCCAGGGGGTGCTTGAAAAGGCAGGAGTTAAGGAGATTGAAGCCCTGGGTCTGGATTTTGACCCGAATTTCCACAATGCAGTGATGATGGAAGATTCCGCAGAATATGAAAGCGGAAAAGTATCATGCGTGCTGCAGAAGGGGTACACGTTAAATAGTAAAGTAATCAGACCTTCAATGGTGAAGGTTGCAAACTAAGCATTGTATATAAGGGAGGAACGAAAAATGGCTAAAGTAATTGGTATTGACTTAGGAACTACAAACTCTTGCGTAGCAGTATTAGAAGGTGGCGAACCTGTTGTTATCGCAAATGCAGAAGGTAATAGAACAACTCCATCCGTAGTTGGTTTCGCTAAGAACGGAGAAAGATTAGTAGGTGAAACTGCTAAGAGACAGGCAATCACAAACCCTGACAGAACTATCGCATCTATCAAGAGATACATGGGTGAAAATCACAAGGTTACTATCGACGGTAAGGACTACACACCACAGGATATTTCTGCAATGATCCTGACTAAGCTGAAGAATGATGCAGAAAGCTACCTGGGCGAAAAGGTAACTGAAGCAGTTATCACTGTTCCAGCATACTTCTCTGACGCTCAGAAGCAGGCAACTAAGGACGCCGGCAGAATCGCAGGTCTGGAAGTTAAGAGAATCATCAACGAACCTACTGCTGCATCTCTGGCTTACGGTCTGGATAAAGAAGAAGGTTCTCACAAAATCTTAGTATACGACCTGGGTGGTGGTACATTCGACGTTTCCATCCTGGAACTGGGTGACGGCGTATTCGAAGTACTGGCTACAAATGGTGATACTCGTCTGGGCGGCGATGACTTCGACGAAGCTCTGCTGAACTACCTGGCTGACACATTTGCTAAGGAAAACGGCGTAGACCTGAGAGCTGACAAGATGGCTCACCAGAGACTGAAGGAAGCTGCTGAAAAGGCTAAGAAGGAACTGTCCAGCGCAACTACTACTAATGTTAACCTGCCATTCATCACTGTAACTGCAGATGGTCCTCTGCACATGAATGTAGATATTACAAGAGCTAAGTTCGAACAGCTGACTGCAAATCTGGTAGAAAGAACTATCGAACCTATGCAGAAGGCAATGAGAGATGCTGGCGTTTCCAACTCCGACATCGCTAAGGTAATCCTGGTAGGTGGTTCCACAAGAATCCCTGCTGTACAGGAAGCTGTTAAGAGAGTTACAGGTAAGGAACCATTCAAGGGCATCAACCCAGACGAATGCGTAGCAGTTGGTGCTGCAATCCAGGCTGGCGTACTGACAGGCGAAGTACATGACGTACTGCTGCTGGACGTAACTCCACTGTCCCTGTCCATCGAAACTCTGGGCGGCGTAGCAACTAAGCTGATCGAAAGAAATACAACAATTCCTACAAAGAAGAGCCAGATCTTCTCCACAGCAGCAGACAACCAGACTGCAGTAGATATCCATGTAATGCAGGGTGAAAGAGAAATGGCAGCAGGCAACATCACATTAGGTCGTTTCCAGCTGACAGGTATTGCACCAGCTCCTCGTGGTATCCCTCAGATCGAAGTTACTTTCGATATCGACGCAAATGGTATCGTAAACGTTTCTGCTAAGGATATGGGTACTGGTAAGGAACAGAGAATCACTATCACTTCTTCCACTAAGCTGTCCGATGAAGAAATTCAGGCTAAGGTTAAGGAAGCAGAACAGTATGCTGAAGAAGATAAGAAGAGAAAAGAAGAAGTTGAAATCAGAAACCATGCAGAAAGCCTGATCTACGAAACTGAAAAGTCCCTGAAGGAACTGGAAGGTAAGATTTCTGAAGATGAAAAGAATCAGATCGTAGCAGCTAAGGATGAACTGCAGACAGTTCTGAACAACGGTACTGCTGATCAGATTAAGGAAAAGACAGATGCTCTGACTGAAAAGTTCCACCTGATCTCCACTAAGCTGTACGAACAGGCACAGGCTGCTCAGCAGGCTGCAGGCGGTGCAGGCTTTGATCCTAACAACATGGGAGCAGGCATGGGCGCTGACTTCAATGGCGGTGCACAGGCTGGTCCAGCTGGTGACAACGTAGTTGATGCAGATTACGAAGTAGTAGACGACGAAAAGTAATAGGTGTAGAAAGACCAAACGGCCGAACGGCTGAAGGGCTGTTACAGCTGCGAGGCATCAAAATATTTAAGTCCAAAAGTCCTGGCGTCCGAGAGTTCTCGGATGTCGGGCTTTTATGTGTATATTGGAGTTGTAAATTATGGCAGAAAAACGCGATTATTATGAAGTCCTTGGCCTTTCTAAAGGTGCAAGCGACGATGAAATAAAGAAAGCCTTCCGTAAGATGGCTATGAAATATCATCCGGATAAGAATCCTGGTGATAAGGAAGCAGAAGAAAAATTTAAGGAAATCAACGAAGCATACGGCGTTTTATCAGATGCTGATAAGAAGAGCAAATATGACCGTTTCGGTCATGCAGGCGTAGATCCAAATGCAGGATTTGGCGGCGGTGGATTCGGAGGAGGATTCAGCGGCGGCTTCGGTGGCTTCGAAGATATTTTTGATATGTTCACAGGCGGCGGTTTTGGCGGCGGCTTCGGACAGCAGAGAAGAAATAACGGACCAAGAAAGGGTCAGGATCTTCAGAAAGCAATCACTATTACTTTCGAGGAGGCTGCTTTTGGCTGCAAAAAAGAAATTGAAATCACTAAGTACGTTAAGTGCGGCACATGTAACGGCGAAGGCACTAAGCCAGGCACATCTAAAAAGACATGCCCACACTGTAATGGTACAGGACAGGTTAGCCAGATGCAGAAGACACCGTTCGGTCAGTTCCAGTCTGTAACTCAGTGCGGCAACTGCGGCGGTACCGGTCAGATTAATGAATCCCCATGCGAAGACTGCAGAGGTACAGGTAAGGTACGCAAAACAGTAAAAATCGCCGTAGATATTCCTGCCGGCGTAGACAATGAAAGCGTAATTCCTATCCGTGGACAGGGCGAACCGGGTGAAAACGGCGGTCCAAATGGCGACTTATATATCGTTCTCAATGTGAAACCACATAAGATGTTTAAGCGTAACGGTAGCGACCTTTATCTGGAAATTCCTATCAGCTTCGACCAGGCTGCTCTGGGTGCTGACATTACAGTACCTACACTGGAAGGCAAGGTTTCCTACAAAGTTCCAGCAGGCACACAGCCTGGCACTACATTCCGTCTGAAAGGCAAGGGCGTAAAGAACCTGCGTAACGACAGAATGGGCGACCTTTATGTAAAGGTAAATCTTGAAGTTCCAACTAAGCTGAACCACAAGCAGAAGAAGGCAGTAGAGGAACTTGGCAAAACTCTCGGCACTGAATGTTACCAGAAGAAGAGCAGTTTCGCTGAAAAGGTGAAGGAATTATTTAGTTAATTGGAGGCAAAGGTGAAAATCAGACATGCAGAAGAGCGAGATTTAGAACGCATGATGGAAATCTATGCGGGAGCTCGTGTTTTTATGGCAAAACATGGAAATCCGAGACAGTGGGGGACCAGTAATTGGCCTCATCGCCAGGTGATTGAAGAAGACATCAGAACTAAGCACAGCTATGTATGCGAGGAAGATGGGCGAGTTATAGGCGCTTTCTATTATATAAGTGGTGAAAGTGTAGATCCGACTTACGAACTAATAGAAGAAGGAAGTTGGATTGGAGATGAAAACTATGGCGTAGTTCATAGAATGGCAGGAGATGGATCTGTAAAAGGAATCGGCGAGTTCTGCCTCAACTGGGCATACCAGCAGTGTGGGCATTTGCGTGTCGATACCCACGGTGATAATATCATTATGCAAAATCTGCTTTCTAAGCTTGGTTTTCAGCGCTGCGGGACTATATATGTAATAGAGGACAGTGATCCGCGAATTGCATACGAAAAAATCTAAAAAAATTAAAATCACCCCTTGACGAATGGAGTTCGTTGTGGTAATATATAAAAACCGTCGCGTGAGCA
>CAZLJV010000031.1:0-13973 GCA_964559965.1 uncultured Oscillospiraceae bacterium
TTGCTTATCTCATGTTTCACTTCATGTCTGAACTGCATCAACTAAAAACCCCTCCTTTCTGTGTTGTTCCCGATTACAATTATAAATTGTGAACCTAAGAACAACTTTAGAAAAAAGGGGTAAATTTAGCTGTAAATCTTATTCTGTTTTCTGATATATACTCTGCTGTGAGCGTACCTTCGAAGGTTTCCGCTATGGCACGAGCCGCCGAAAGTCCGATTCCATATCCAGACGCATCATCACTTTGAGTTCTGGCCGCATCTCCACGATAGAATCTTTCGAAAAATCTTTCAGGATCTTTTTCATCTGTCCTTTCGCAATTATTTTCCTCAGTTATTATTATCTGTTTTTCGTATTTTTGAACGGCAATCCTAACCTGACCTTTCGCAGGAGTATACTTAAAGGCATTGTCCAGCAGCACAGATATCATCTGCAAAATCATATCTCCATGGGCTGATATGAAACACTGCGGCATTAAGTCAGTCGAAACATCTATTTTCTTTTCTTTAGCTACAGCCTCGTAAGCAGGAAGTGCCTCACTAATAACCTTGCTGATATCGATTTTCTCTGTGGTGAATTTCACCTCTTCATCTAACTTAGCTAAAGTCAAAAGATTCGTCATCAGTCCGTTTAGCCTCTTCACCTGCTGTCTGATATTTCTGCTGTATTTTGTTTCGCCTTGAATCAAAGTAGCTGCATCATTATTTGTCTGAATTATAGCGAGAGGTGTTTTAAGCTCATGCCCTGCGTTAGTTATGAACTGGCGTTGCTTTTCCATTCCAGCCACAATCGGACTTACCACCCGTTTCGACAACAGAACTACAAAAATCAAAACCGCAATCCAGCAAACAAGTGCTATGGCCGTAGACAGACTGAAAACCATTATGAAAGTCTGAAGCTGGCTTGACGTATCCATAAAGAATATGAGCTTCTCGCTGCCAAACTGCTTCACCATGTACTTGTAATTGTCGATTTTGCCTTCATATACAGGAGCAATCTCATGTCTCTGCCCTGCCGCCTGCTCAATCACCTGCACCGCATATTCCAGAGCCTCCTCCATATCCACCGATGAAATCTGATCCAAATTGATTTCCATCACATTTCCGCTGTCATCAGTCTTCACCATAAAAAAACGCGCCGCCCGGATTGTATCCAAGTTCATCGGCGGCGCCAGCGGTCTCGGCTGCCTGTGTTCCATCTGAAACTGCTGCTCCTCACCATCTGCAATCGTATGAAGTATTAAACTGGACTGACTGTCTAAGGCAATCCAGCTTAATACATTAATCGCACCGATAAGTATTACCAGCAAAACGCTCACTGCGGACATTGCGAACAATATGAACTTTTTCCGCAATTTCTTCATCATGATTTGTACTCCAGCCTGTATCCAATATTCCGTTTAGATGCGATAGATACATCAGATTCCAGCGTTGCAAGCCTTTTTCTCAAATATGAGATGTAAAGCCATACGCTATTAATATCGGTTTCCGTATCATATCCCCATGCTTTTACCAGAAGTTCTTCTGACGAAAGATAAATCTGGTTGTTCACCATGAGCTGTTCCAATAACCTGTATTCCTGCTTCGGCAGCGTGAATTCCTGTTCTCCGCAAGACAAAACTGCCGACTGCATATCTAATTTCAAATCACCATAGCAGAGCAAGTCTGGATGAAATTCTTCTCGTCTTCGAAGCATAGCACGCACTCTGGCAAGCAGCTCACCCATATCGAAAGGTTTTGATAAGTAGTCATCTGCCCCAGCATCTAATCCCAAAATCCGATCTTCCACCTGTGTCTTAGCCGTCAGAAGAAGGATTGGCGTCTTGCAGCCCTTTCGCCGGAGTTCCTCGATTACTTCTATTCCATTTTTTCTCGGCATCATTATGTCTAATATAATGCCGTCGTAATCACCTGTTATTGCGTATTCATACGCATCCTCACCATCATATACCACATCTACGAGGTACTTATGATGAATCAGTATATCTTCTACCGCATCAGCAAGTGCTCTTTCATCTTCTGCATAAAGTAGTTTCATATCTGCACTATCAACTCTATCTATTCATAGCAGCGTTCTCGCTCGCTGGAAACATAGAATCCGACTTGATTATCTTCTGTTACGAAGGCATCAGCAGACATCTTCACAACTTCAGTATATCCATTTCCCTTTATAGTGATAGAGTCGTTAAGGGAATAGTAATCCTCAGTTTCAGTTGCAATGCGTACAGCTTCTTCAATCGCCTTTTTCAACTTGCTCTTGGAAACGGAGATTCCCATACCATCTTCCAGAGTCTTAAGCGCAGAAGAAACAGATGCATCTGTAACTTCATAGAGGTTTTCTGATGTAATGAGCACATACTGATAATGCTTGTCATCGACCTGACTGTGATATGCGCCTGCCTCGATGAATCTTCCTTCAGTATCATCATTTTCCATGCCTACTGCGTAAGCCAGCTTATCGATATCATCTTCTTTAACCTCTTCATATTCGCTGAAAGCTGTGAAAGTTGTTCCAAAAGCTGAATTTGCAACGGTAGTTATGCGTTCCTCCATCGTATCGGCTAAAGACGATATATCTTTATAGCTTACTTTCTTAACGATTCCACCTAAACCAAAGCTGTCAGAAGCCGTAAATTTGAAGTTATATTCTCCCTCCATGGAGCTGTAATCATACTCACCTTCAGACATTGTCAGATCATCAGGATTTAATTTATCACCTACATTTGTGCCCTCTGAAGACTCACCATCTCCCTCAACCTGAGCTGCATCTTCACTTCCAATCTGCGCTGCATCTCCATCACTTCCATCTACATCGTCCTGATTTCCACACGCAGCCATGCAGATTGTCAGCAGAAAAATCAATAAAACAGCGTATACTTTTTTCATTCGTACTCTCCTTGTATTTTTTTCTCCAGTATATCATACCTTCATGGACTTTGGGTGAAAAAAATTATTTTGACCATGTTTTTCCAGCCGTTTTTCCGATTTGCCACACCGCATCTGTAAGAGCATCTATATCAGAAATCCTGTTGTATGGACCTACGCTTGCCCTAACCGTTCCCTGCTCCCAAGTTCCTATAGTCTTATGCGCCAAACCAGCGCAGTGAAATCCGCTGCGCACAGCAATCCCATATTCTCGATTCAAAATTTCTGCCACATCTTCCCCGCTAAACCCATCGATATTAAACGATGTGATTCCTGTCTTTCTCTCCGCTTCAGGCCCGTAAACCCGCACAAAATCCATGTTTCTCAGGTTTTCGTCCAGCCTGCCAATCAGCTCTTTTTCGTAGGCTTCAATCACATCTACCCCGATTCTGCTGACATACTCTGCCGAATATCCCAGACCAACGATTGCCGGTGCATTCAAAGTGCCAGCTTCGAACCCTTCCGGAAAATCTTCCGGCTGCACCCTGTTTTTCGATTCAGTACCAGTTCCCCCGTGCAAAAGAGGCTTCATGGAAACACGCTTTCCAGCATACAATCCGCCGCTGCCCTGTGGGCCAAGCAAGCCTTTGTGGCCGGGAAATGCAAGTAAATCTATATTCGTCTTATCCACATCAAGGTTCATAGCACCAGCTCCCTGAGCACCATCGACGAGCATCAGAATCCCACGCTTTCGTGCAATCAAACCTACCTCCTCGATAGGCATTCGAGTCCCCGTAACGTTAGACGCAGCAGTAAGTGCGATAAGACGGGTTTTGCTGGTAATGCACTTTTCTATGTCTGATGCCTGCACGAAGCCGTTTCGATCTCCGCGAATTATTGACTGTGAAACGCCTTTTTGCTCCAAAAATTTCAGCGGCCGCAGAACTGAATTATGCTCCATGGAGGTTGTAATCACATGGTCGCCCGGCTTCAAAACACCTCGCAGCCCCATATTCAGTGCCTCCGTGGTATTCTTCGTAAAAATGATCCTTTGTCCGTCGCCTATGTTAAACAAATCCGCAACCGCCTGCCGTGCCTTGTATACAGCCTTCCCTGTCTTCAGTGACATCTCATGCCCCGACCTGCCCGGATTGCCGCAGTAACGCATCATACATTCTTCCATCGCCGCAACCATGCCCCGTGGCTTTGGAAACGACGTCGCCCCATTATCCAGATAAATCATAGTCTACCCTCGAAAATAAAAATAGAGGACATTTCTGCCCTCTACATTATATGCGTCACCCCGCGAAATATTTCCTCTTCACGTTTTCTATTCGTCTTGACTTACCACGCCGCTTCCGCTTATGGCGATAGCCTCACCACCCAGCGTCGGTTCTAATTTCAGCATAGCCTTGAAGAAATCCTTCACCCTCGCCAGCATTTCCCTCGACTCACGATAGCTTTGACCGAAATATGAACGCTGGTCAGAAGCAACGCCAATCACATCAAGCCCCAGCTTGTCGCCGATGTAAAGCGCACGATATTCGTGATACTCCTGTGTAACCACTATAACACGCTCTGCTCCAAAAATACTGCCAGCCCTGTGCATCGAATCATAGGTGCTGAAACCTGCATGGTCGCAAAAAATATCCTCGGCAGGAATTCCCGCGTCCTTGGTGTAGTTAAGCATTACATGGATTTCGTTATATTCCACCTGCCCGTTATCGCCACTCAGCAAAATCTTCGGTGCTATACCTTGATTGTAAAGCTCGATTCCCACATCTAACCTGTCTTTCAGCATATCGCTTGGAGTTTCGGCATCTTTGATGCCTGCACCTAAAACTAAGATGCAATCCGCATCGAAGTCCTTCAGACTATACACGCTTGCTGGATTTATTTTTACTTCACCGGTAACGATATATGCTAAGTCATCTTTTGCCTGCTGCTTCACATTGCTGCTAAGTCCAAACACAATAAGAGCTCCTAGAATCCCTATAATCATTACGGCTAAAAGCAATTTCAAAAATAGGCGTCTAATTGTCTGCTTCATTTCCTGCTTCCCACTCCTCTCTTAAGATGGAGAATACTAAATTATCACGGTCTGTTCCGTCATAAATGTGATAACCCTTTCGCTGACGGCCTTCAAATTTGAAGCCACATTTTTCTATCACACGCTGTGAGCGAATGTTATCAGGACCGGTACATATTCCAAGCACGACTAAACCGTAGGTTTTGAAAGCGTAGTCGATAACTGCTTTACATGCCTCTGTCATGTATCCTTTGCCCCAGCTTTCTTCCGCTAAGGAATATCCGACTTCCATGCTGTTTACATCTTCTCTGCGGCGGTCACTCTCTAAGCTGATGCTGCCGACTACCTTACCTGTATTTTTTTCACGAATGGCCCATGCCTTACTAGCCATAAACATATTTTTGATTATATCTCTTGATTCCTCACGGCTTCCATGAGGTTTCCAACCAGCGTTTGGTCCTACATTTGGATTTTTTGCATAGGCATAAAGTCCATCTACATCTTCGTCAGATAATGTCCATGGACTTAGAACAAGGCGTTCTGTCTCGATGGTAGCAAGCGTTTCAATTCTTTCAATTGTTTCTACATTCTTTTCTCCGTTCATAGACTGCTCCCTTCTCGGCCCTTAAAGCCAAACATGCAAATAAACAGACAAACCAAAATACTTCCTACTAATGGATCTATAGGAGACCACACCAGATTACTGAAAAGCATAACTGCAGGGCCTACCACCATGGAAATCAGTACTGGCTTGGAATGGAATTTTCCCTTGCAGAAAAGTGCCAGTGTCAAAGGTATAAATACTACTGTGCCGCGAAGTCCCATGGAAAGGAAGCCTAAGTCGTTTATCAATGCGCCTGGCAGCAGTATTGCTACGAGAGCACATCCGCAAAGCACAACTAACATGGTGATTCTCATTGCTGCAATATGTGCTTTTCCATGATTCAGCTTAGGCCAGATTCGACCTGCAATATCTCTTACAAAAATAGTTGATACACCCAGTGTAAGTCCGCCGCCTCCTGTAACAACAGTGATAAGCAGCGCACCTAAGCCTATACCGCCTATAACCGGCGGCAGATTTTCTATCAAAAACATTGGGAATGCTTCTGCCGGATTAGCAAGTTCAGTTCCTCTCATAGCCAGTCCTACTAACATTCCTGTGAAACCTACAGGCAGGCAGATTAAGCAGCCCAGCAGAGTAGCTTTTCTAGCAACATGATAGTTTTTAGCAGCCCATACTGCCTGAGCATAAGTCTGGGTAGACAGCACACCCAAGATAGCTGAAACCACATTGGATAAATCCTTGCCGACGCCACGGCTGAATACATCAGACATTCTCAGCTGCAGTGTTCCGCCCATAAATTCTGGGCCTCCGCTTACAACCATTACAACCACGATACATACGGCTGATGTAGCTAAAAGCAGGGCTACCTTTACGATGCCGCCCATTTCTGCGCCCCATGCACCGCCAAAAATCACATAGCAGCACATGAGTGCTACTGATATAACTGCACATACAACCAGTGGCAGGTTAGTAAGTGCCATTATCAGTGCGCTTGATGCCACTACATTGGATACGACGCTTACTAAAATACCTATGGAGCAAAGGAGTGATCCCAGATATTCTGCTTTTTCTCCGAACTCCTTGCGAATTACTTCAAGCAAGGTCACATCTCTTCTTTTTCTCAGCGGAACTACGAAGATTAAACACAGAACCAGTGAACCGAGACCTGCTCCGAAAGAGAACCAGATTGCAGACAGGCCGTAGGTGTATGCCATCTGCGCTGTACCTATGGTACACTGTCCGCCGATAAGCGAACCTAACAGCAGTCCTGTCACTAACCATACAGAGCCTTTGCCTCCGCCAGTATCAAAATCTGATGCGTTCTTTACTTTCTTCATAGAATGCATACCTACTCCGATTAGAACTGCCAGCGCCATTGCGATTCCTATAAAATGTCCTATCTGCATCTTTTTCCTTCTTCTTTCCCGTCCCGTGTGTTTTTACTGTTGAACGCCTTATTCTGTAGTACTTAAAATTTCATTAGTTTTATATTCAATCTGGCTTACCTTCATATTTACCACATCATCAGGATCCACCTCTTCAAGCAAGCCTAAAACATTCTCACCTAAGAAAATGGTATCAAGCTCTTTTCCGTCAAGTGTAACCTTACTGTAGTTGTTGAAATGCTCACCCTTGATATAATATTTTTCACCAATCTTTACTACATCGGTAATCTTTATCTCATTTACACCCATCTGCATGTCAGTAGCTATAAATGGATTTACACCACCGTAAATATAATTTTTGCCGTAGAGCATATCGTATCCCAGCGCCTTCAGGTCTGACAGATATGTTTCGCTGTGGCTGTGGTTTAACTGATAAGTAAAGGTTGTACCTACTTCCATGCCAATCTTGTCCATGATATGTGATGCTAACTGGTAAGTATACAAGTCTTCATCGTCCTTTTCCATATCAAAATTTGACCAGATGATATACTGTGTGCCATAGAGATTTCTATTTTCCAGATCCTCTTCAGTCAAATCGATTGCAGGAATATGGTCTCCATACATGGCTAAGATAACAGGCTCATCGAATTCACTGAGGGCATCTGTAAGTTCTTTTACAAACTTGTCCATTTCGTGAATCTGATTTACATAGTACTCCCACTTCCACTTCAACTCCTCAGACGGAGCATCAGTAACCTGGATAGTCGGATTTTGGAGCATCTGTTCAGTAGGATACTGACCGTGACCCTGCACAGAAATAGTATAAATCATATCTCTCGCATCGCTGTAGTTGAGCGCATCTGTGATACATTCCACCAGCACCTGATCCTTAGCCCAGTTTTTAGGTGTCTTAACTACATTCTTCATGTACTCAATACTTGTAAATGTATCGAAGCCGATGTTGGAAAAGACCGTATTTCTGTTATAGAATACAGCTCGGTGATTGTGAATTGCATGTGTGTCATATCCTAAGCTCTTAAGGTCGAATGCCAAGCTCTCTGCCGGCTTGTCCTTCAGTACTGCTTTATATGGATATTCTCCCGGTCCGAAGAACTTAACAGAAAGCCCTGTCAGAACTTCGAATTCTACATTGGCTGTACCTGCTCCGCATGCCGGAACTGTCAGCTCACCGCTGCTGAACTCCTTGGAAAGCGCTCTGAAGTTAGGAATTGCATCTTCCGTCAGCTCAATGCAGTTTACATTTTCCGGATCTATAAATGACTCTAACTGCAGGAACAGAATGTTAGGATATTTTTCGTCCTCATCTTTCTGTTCGAGAAGCATTATGCCATCGTCTCCCAGCTCGCTCCTATTAAAGATGTCTTTAATCATATCTTCATCGTAACCAGATGGCTTGCTTATACCTGTGTTAAGCCATGTGTTGATAAAGCTGTATACAACACCATTATCACGATATGCATATGCCAGATTACCGAAGAAGGTATCAACCATTCCAACTTTAGTCATGAAACTTGTCACTCCGAAAGCTAGACACATAACTAAGATGGTTACAATTAAATTTCTCTTTCTCTTGATTACGCCTCTTTTTCTCGGACCCTTCACAAAGAGCAGCACCAGTCCGCCCACTGCCAGTATAATGGCTACAGCAGCTGCAGCAATGCTTACAGGTGTAAGATAATTAGATATGATAGACATACCGTCTTCTATGTTGCTCAAGTCCTTCACCGTAAATGGTGTCATACGATTCAGCAGAATCACACCATTTACAATACCTATCACAAGCCAAAATATGCTTATTATGGTGAATACGAATGTTCTGCGGCGGAATACCGATGCAATCAGTATCGTTGCAAAAATAATCAAGGCGTTATAGCAGAATATAATTGGTTCTTGAACCATGAACTGAATTCCGCCAAAAATTCCTACTGTACTGTAACGGCCTAAGGTCTCAATGACCAGATTCAAGAAACATGCCCAGATAACAGCGAATGCGAAGCTGTTATGAATGAATTTCTCGAAAAAATCGTGACGATCCATGGTTTCAACTTCATGGATAGTCTGCTCTATTTGTCGATCCAGTTTCTCAAACTTATCGAATTTTTCCATATTTGTTCCCCCGAATATTTTCTAATCTCAATTAAATCCCCTGCAACTTGTTATATACCGCATTAGTCAGTGAAGCGAACTCTTCCAGGCTGAGAGTCTCCGCTCTTCTCGACGGCTCAATCCCTGCCTCCTCAAGCGCAGCTCTCACAGAATCCTTCGTCATGCCATCAACCCCCATAAGCGAGTTAAGCAGCGTCTTTCTTCTCTGACCAAATCCAGCCTTGATACATGCCATGAGCAAATTATGGTCTGCCACCTCAACCGCCTTTTCCTTTCGAACATTCAGCTTCAAAACAGCCGAATCCACATTAGGCTGAGGTATAAACACGTCACGCGGCACCTTTGTCAAAATCTCCGCCTCGCAGTAGTACTGCACAGCCGCAGAAATCGCCCCATAAGTTTTCTTTCCCGGCGGCGACTGAATGCGGTCTGCAACTTCCTTCTGCATCATAAATGTCAGGCTCTCCGCCTCCACACCATCTTCCAAAATCTTCATGATAATAGGTGTGGTAATGTAATAAGGCAGGTTTCCGATTATCTTTACGCTTTTGTACTCCGCATTTTCTCTTTCGTTTCTTATGATTTCATTTATATCAGTCTTCAAAATATCCTGATTAACCACTGAAACATTATCGCAGTCAGCCAGCGTTTCCTTCAGAATCGGAATAAGATTTTTGTCAATTTCAATGGCTACAACCTTCTTAGCACGCTGCGCAGCCTCCCATGTGATTACACCTAAACCCGGCCCAATTTCCAGAACCAGATCCGCTTCACCGATTCCAGAGCCGTCGATAATCTTGTCGATAATGCCCTTATCCGTCAAAAAATTCTGACCTAAGCTCTTTGTATTCTTAAAATCATGACGGTTTCTAATTTCATTTACCGTCGATGGTACATATAAATTTTTCATCTTTACTCCTCCAGCATTCGCACGCCTTCTTCGAACGCTTCACGATCTATCCCAAATTGATTCAACTTCTTCAAGAAGGCACGAGCATTACCATATCCGATTCCCAGCTTCGCACCCAGTCTCTGTCTGCGCTGCGCCGCATCATCACGCCCGGTAAGTCCTGCCTCAAACAAATCTTCTTCCGTAAACTCTGCTTCCTTCGCAAAATCCGTGTAGTGTGCCTTACGGATTGCGTCCTGAATATCCTCCGGCGCAGCATTTTCTATGCCTATATCGCCATTCTTTTCGGCTTCTTTGCGTGTCAAAAATGCCTGCTTGCTTTCAGGAAAACGCTCAGTTAATTTTCTTCTTATTTCTTCACCGCTGTAATCTGGGTCTGTTAAAATAATAAGACCTTTTTCAGCATATGCTTTTTCCAGCAGACTCCAAGTTTCCTTCTTAATTCCGAAACCATGAGTCTCTATGGTAAGCCCATCAATAGCGCGGAGAACAGCATTGGTATCGTCCCTGCCTTCTACTACGATTACTTCTTTTACACTTAATTTTTCTTCTCTATTCATTGCTTTGCTCTGTCGTATCCTTTTCCTGATTTTTTCGTTCTTCTACGATTTTCTCCCAGTCATCTGGAAAATAAAAAATCAATTCATTTCCTCTAACCAGCTTTAATTCTTTTCTTGCCTGTTCTTCTATATATTCTTTAGAATTTACATTATCCAGTTCCATATTAAGCTCTTCTTTTAGCTGCAAAAGCTCTTCATTTCTCTGTTTTAATGCACTTTCTTCTTCTCTCAAATCAAATATGTTCTTTATGGACATGACGACCATAAGGATAAATATAATTACTACTGCACTGCCTATGAGTTTAACAAGATGCCTGCGGCTCTTTGGTGACTCAGCAGCCACTTCCTTAACTTCCTCAACTGCTTTAGATGCCTTAGTATTTTCTTTTCTCTTTTTTCTTGCTTCCTGCTCTTCGCTTATATTCAGAACTCGATGGTTCTTTTCGAATTCGCGAAGTCTTGTTCCCTTCTTCGCCATACACTTTCCTCCACAGATATAAACCGCCGAAAAAGCAGACCACATCCTGCGGTGCGATTTTGCCCCAGCTGCTGTAATACAAAAATGCCGTTATACAATATCCGATAAGTATCAGTGATATCGTCTCCACAATAAAATCTACTATTTTTAATCTCACCCATAAAATGCGGACGCGGTGAAAGACCTGATAAATCAACCCCGATGCTATTCCACAGGTGAACATGTATGCGCCGCTTGCAAGCTGGTGACGAATCAGATCTGTCATCTTCTCACCAGCCTTTCAACCAGGCTCTTTTTGTTTTTCGTTTTCTTTCCGATATATGTGAGGGATTCAAGCTGACCGCTGACGACCAGCACCTTTTCCTCAAGATCCAACTTTTCTATGTGCAGATTTGCTCCTGCTCTTCGCTTATATTCAGAACTCGATGGTTCTTTTCGAATTCGCGAAGTCTTGTTCCCTTCTTCGCCATACACTTTCCTCCACAGATATAAACCGCCGAAAAAGCAGACCACATCCTGCGGTGCGATTTTGCCCCAGCTGCTGTAATACAAAAATGCCGTTATACAATATCCGATAAGTATCAGTGATATCGTCTCCACAATAAAATCTACTATTTTTAATCTCACCCATAAAATGCGGACGCGGTGAAAGACCTGATAAATCAACCCCGATGCTATTCCACAGGTGAACATGTATGCGCCGCTTGCAAGCTGGTGACGAATCAGATCTGTCATCTTCTCACCAGCCTTTCAACCAGGCTCTTTTTGTTTTTCGTTTTCTTTCCGATATATGTGAGGGATTCAAGCTGACCGCTGACGACCAGCACCTTTTCCTCAAGATCCAACTTTTCTATGTGCAGATTTGCTCCTGTAAGCTCTAATCCGCCTTCTTCAAGGTTCGCCCACAGCACATTCTCATCAAATGCGTCTACATCGATGACACTTGTTACTGTAATTTTCTCCTTGTTTATAATTTCGATATGATGGTTTTCCATAATAATCCAGTTTCCTTTCTGTTTTAATTCCACTGGATTATATGGAAATGCAGGTCAGTTCAGAACTGACCTGCAAAAATTACAAATTAAACGTAATACGACGGATTTACATTTACGCCATTTTTGAGAATTTCAAAGTGGCAATGCGGACCCGTGCTTCGTCCTGTATTACCTACCGCTGCGATATTCTGTCCCTGGAAGACTCTCTCTCCTACGGATACATACAGTGCGCTGCAGTGTGCATATACTGTGGTATAACCATTTCCGTGATTTATCTTCACGCAGTATCCATATGCACCATTCCAACCAGACATGGTTACTACACCACCGTCGGCTGCATAGATAGGTGTTCCTACAGAGCAGGATAAGTCGATACCATAATGCATACGCCCCCATCTCCAGCCATATCCTGAGTATACGCCAACATTTACCGGACGGATAAATGTGCCTGTACCAGCTGTAGGAGGTTTCTTCTTTGTACCCTTGGTTATAACCTTGCTCACTGGTTCAGTAATGACTTTTTCTTTTAAGATTTCTCTTTCGACAACCTTTCCATTATGTCTGGTCAGTCGTGCTGTAATCTTAGCCTTACCATTTTGTCCTGAGCGAGTTACAATTTCATCGCCTTCATAATATGCACTTGATTCGACATATTTTGTTTTATACTTAATCTTCTGTGCGTATGTGGCAACTTCTACTGTTTCTACAGTCAGAAGAGGTACTTCCTCTGTAATTACGAACTCATCGTCTACATGCAATGTATCTTCTTCATCCAGACTTGGGTTCATAGATTTAAGCTCGTCCAGTGTAACATCAAGTTTTTCGCAGATACCGGAAATGGTATCTCCTGCCTTAACTGTATATGTTACTTCCTGCTGACCGCCGCTCTTTATCTTTTTGTATGCAGCAGATTTACTGCTTACATTAGCCAGAGAAGTATTTATAGAAGTCAGCTCAATTTCTTCTGCGAATCCTGAGTATTCATATTCTACATCATCATCGTCATCGAGATAGTTTTTAAGAACCTTATCTAAAACTTCCTTAGCTATCTTTTCGCTTTCGACTATTGCTATTCTATCGCCATCGGCATAGATTGCACAAGCCTCAGCCTGAATATCACCCATATATGTGAATCTGCGTAGTACAGTATCCGCATCGTCAATCTCCTTTTTATAAGAGATTACTGGTGTAAAGGTAATATCAGTTTCCGGATCAATTCGAATACTTGAACCATATTCCTGTGTCAGTTCCTCACTTACAAGCTCCAGGATTTCCAGTACATCCTGCTGGTCGCGTACTATACCCAGTGCACGACCATTGTAAGAATACTCATAGTCAATAACCCATGAATACAAACCGATAATCAGCGTAGCACTGAGTATGCCAAGCATACCAAGCTTCGTAACCTCGGTTCGATGTTCATCCAGCTGTATACGAGCATCGTGTATCTTTCTGAAAAGAAGAACGAAGGTCTTCATCAAAATCCAATCGATGAGATCCAGCGTTTTATCTAAGATTATGATGAATACTGCACCAACTTCAAAGATAAATTCACTGCCGTCTTCGCCTATTTCTTCTGCTTCATCAAGAATCTCATCGCATGCATCGATTATCGCTGCACCGAACAGGAACACATATTCCATCAATCCGTTCTTTTCTCCGTCTTTCTTCAGCTTCTTATCAAAATTCTTTTTTTTGGAATTCTTTTTATCCGAATTTTTCTTTTCGGAAGCCTTACGAAAGACAGATTTTCGAATTTCTTCTAAATTGATTTTTGCCATATTTCTGCCTCTTCGATTCTTTTCTTCGTACAGCTGCATCGAACACCTTCTTCGGTAATACCAGTATCCTTACAGATTTCGCAAGAATACTTAACATCGGTATAATCCATATTGAAGTTGTTTTCAGTAAGCAGAACTGCACGATCGCCCTCCAGCTCCTCCATCTGGCTTCTAATCTGGTCTACCGCATTGCGGTCGCCAGCCAAAAGCTTTCTGGAAATACTGCTTCCAAGCTCGTTGAGCATCTGGTCGATTTCTGCAATTTGAGGAATCTGTGCA
>CAZLJV010000032.1:0-13865 GCA_964559965.1 uncultured Oscillospiraceae bacterium
TTTTGCAATAAAAAATGCCGGGACAGATTTTTCATCCACCCCAACATTTATTATAGAACCTTCTTTCTCTAATGCTAATCTTGTGTCTTGAAAGCCAGTGAGCGCTCTGATATAATTTAGATAGAATATAGACAGAAGTTAGACCACTAGGTAGGACAGAAAGGAAGAGCTATGAATCATTTTGAGAAAGAATCCCTGGGAATTTTCCCAACACCGCTGCATCGTCTGCCAAATATCAGCAGAGAATTAGGTACTAATGTATGGATTAAAAGAGATGACATGTGCGGTGTTGCACTGGGTGGAAACAAAGTCAGAAAACTTGAATATCTGCTCGCAGATGCTAAGGCTAAGGGTTATGACCTGGTTATGACTACTGGGCAGGCGCAGAGCAATCATGCGATGCTCACTGCAGCTTGCGCTAAGAAGTTAGGAATGGACTGTATTCTGGTGCTGAAAGAAAGAGGCATTACAGAAAGAAAGGGAAATCAGATTCTGAACTATCTGATGGGAGCGGAAGTGCGCTTCGTAGACACTGACAGCTATGATGAAATTTATGATGAAATGGACCGCATCGGTGAGGAGTTAGGACGCAAAGTATACAAGATTCCTTGCGGTGGCTCTAATGCGCTGGGAAGCCTGGGATATGTAGACTGCATGAAGGAAATCGCAGATTTTGGTCAGCACTTCGACCATATCGTGTGCGCTTGCGGTTCCGGCGGTACTGCTGCTGGCTCAATCTTAGGCGCAAAACTCTACATGCCAGACACTCATGTTATGTGCTCAATGGTTGACAGCGACCCGTTCGATGAAATCGTAGCAGGTCTCATGAAGGAAGCTGCGGAACTGATGGACGTAGATGTGGAACTGCCAACTCCTGATTTAGTGGATATGTGCGGACCTGGCTACTCTATTCCATCTAAGGAAGGTAACGAAGCAATCGCAATGATGATGAGTTTAGAAGGCATCGTGCTGGATACATGTTACACAGGTAAGACTTTTGCAGGTCTGATTAAGCGTGCAAGAGAAGGCGCATTTAAGCCAGATGATAATGTGCTGTTCGTACACTCCGGCGGTGCTGGCGGCCTGTTCTCTCAGGATTGGGAACACATCGAACTGTAGGCAGGAGAATCGGAAATGAGCGATGTGAAGAAGATTCGCCTTATTCCAGACCAACCCTTCTATAATAATGTGGAGGTGGCTATCTGCGATTTTGGCGGAAAAGACGGCGCTTTAAGAAAACGCGGCAAAATCACCGTAGACTACTCTTCCTACGATATCAAGCAGCTTAAATCCCGCGGATATTCTACCCTCGAAGAAGCGATGGAGTATTACCGCAAGTGGATTTATGACACAACGAGATACTTTTTGCTTTATGATTTCGAAATGGAAGAAGATGAATGGAATACCATTCTGGACATCATCAGAGAGAAAATACAGCAGTATTATTAAAAACGACATTAAAAAAGGCTTGTCGCATTGGATTTACCTAATGCGACAAGCCTTTTTGCTTGCTATATCGTTATATTAGTCTGTGTAGTTGTCGAAGTAGCCCTGAATGTAGATGAAAGGTGTACCCTTGTCACCAGAGCCAGAAGTCAGGTCGCACAGAGAACCTAACAGGTCAGTCAGTCTACGAGGAGTTGTACCTTCAGTAGCCATCTGGCCAGTCAGGTCAGAGTCCTTGGTCTTGATAGCATCTTCGATAGCTGCCTTCAGTTCATCGCCTCTTAATTCAGCGAAATCGTTGTCAGCCAGATATTTCAGCTTTAATTCGTTAGGCTGTCCAACCAGACCGCTAGTGTAACCTGGGGAAACAACAGGGTCAGCCAGTTCCCAGATCTTGCCGACAGGGTCCTTGAAAGCACCGTCGCCGTAAACCATAACTTCTACAGTCTTGCCAGTGCGAGCCTTAATTTCATCCTGTACGGAAGTTACGAATTCCTGACAGTTAGTAGGGAACAGCTTGATTGTGTTTTCTGTTGCCTTATTGGAACCTAAGATACCGTATTCAGGGTTGCAGCCGGAACCATCAACAGATGCAGTCAGCAGGTCGTCCATACCTAATACCACATCAGCACCAGCAGCCTTAATCAGTCTCTTGCTTCTTGCACGAGTATGGATATCAGCGCAAATTACATTCTTAGCATAATCAACGATTCTTCTTGGGTTGTTGCAGAAGATGATTTCTGCTTCAGCACCTTCTTCTTCGATCAGGCTCTTGTAGTAGTTTACATAGTCGATACCGGTGAAAGTGTGGCAGGACTTGCCGAACTTTTCTTCGAATTCAGCCTGAGTCAGCAGGTCAGTGTAAGGATCTACACCTGCTTCGTCCAGCAGGTCCATATCCAGCAGGTGGTTACCCACTTCATCGCTTGGATAGCTGAGCATTATAACTACCTTCTTGCTGCCCTTGGCAATGCCGCGCAGGCAGATAGCGAAACGATTTCTGCTCAGAATCGGGAATACAACGCCAACAGTGCCGCCGCCCAGTTTAGCCTTAACATCAGCTGCCAGCTGATCAGTTGTAGCATAGTTGGACTGAGAACGTGCTAAGATGGACTCTGTAACAGCCAGAACGTCCTTCTGACCGATTTCAAAGTCACCATTGTCTACGCATTCCATTAGGGTGTCAACAACGATTTGCTTCAGGTCGTCGCCTTCCTTAATGATTGGAGCACGAAGACCTCTTGAGATTGTACCAATTCTTCTTTCCATAATATGAACCTCTCTGTTCTATAAATATATATCTTTTGATAAAAGCCTTTTAAGCTAGTATGACTAATTTTGCTTAATTTTCTCGCTGCGCAGCCAGCTTATTGCAAAACTTGTTCAGTCCGATTGCTGCCACAATGCCAGCCACTACGCAAAGCATGCACAGTGCAATCTGTCCCATTCCCGAAACATCTGTCGGCACGATGACTAATGTTGTCGCCAAAACGATGCCTAAGATAAAGTGATTCGCCAGCGAATAGTGATTTTCGAACAAGCGATTCATCAGCTTCGAAAGAGTGAGAACCACTGCACAGCCACCGATTGCAATAGGAATTAAAACGGTGAAATCAAGTCGTGCCATCCCCGCCAGCATTGGCTGATACAGTCCGAAGAAGATCAGCATGGACGAAGATGAAAGACCAGGAACTATAATCGAAAGCCCCCATGCAATACCGCATATAACATACCAAAACATGTTCGGCTCGATGTTCATGGCAGTGCCAGTCTTCAGGATCACGAGAAGGGTAGTGAAGGCTGCGAAACTGAAAATCATCAGCGGAACTGAGCCTTTAGCTCTCCCTTGCTTTCCTGCATCTTGCCAGAGTTCAGGCACCATTCCTAAGATGAGGCCGACGAATATGCAGACAGCCACTTGACTGTTTTTCTCCATGAAAACGCTTACGGCACCTGCACTTCCTATGAAACCCAGACCTACGCCTACAGCCACAGGAACGATTATGCGCCAGTGATATTTCAAATTAGTAAATGGATTGGAAAGAACTTCAATTACAGGCTGGTAAAGTCCGAAGATAACGCATAACACGCCTCCGCTTACACCTGGCAGTACTCCGCCGATACCAATTATGAACCCCTCTAAAATAAATAAGAGGATTCTACCAATATTAGCAGATTTCGGGCCATTTTCATTTTTGTATATATACTTCATCCTTCTCTCCATTCACCCCAATTACTTAGTTTCTGAAGTCGAAACAAATAACCACACTATATTATACTCTATACATGGCTGTCGTGCAAGATTTTTGTTTCAATAAATCACGAAAAAATGAAAAAAATTGTGGGAGTTCACAAAAAAGTTGTCGGTAAACGGAGTTTTTTGTTGACAAACACCTCTTGTGGTGATATAATACAGGAAACCGTTGAGGAAGAGTAAGTAATCTTCATCCAGTTTATCACAGAGAGCCGCAGGCGGTGGGATTGCGGTATAAGCCATGGAGACGAATGGACTTCTGAGGGCGACCCGAACTCCGAGATTGAATCAATTTAGGACTGTAGGGAAGACGGAGTAACTCCTCCGTGAACAAAGAGCTGCATATGTTAGTATGCGATGAGTAGGGCGCAGTTTAAGCGTCAAGCCGGGTGGCACCGCAGGTTGAAGTTGAATTTATCATCCTGTCCCAGCAAATAGCGGGACAGGATGTTTTTGTTTTTGATAGCAAGCACCCAGAGTCCCCATACTCATTGAAAAGAAAAATGGAGGAAAAGAAAAATGACTATGAATGCTGAACAGAAAATCCCTTACAAAATCTATTTATCCGAAGAGGAGATGCCTAAGTATTGGTACAATGTGCGCGGTGATATGAAGGTTAAGCCTGCACCGCTGCTCAATCCGGAAACCGCACAGCCGATGACAGCAGAAGAGCTGGGGCAAGTATTTTGCGAGGAACTGGTGAAGCAGGAGTTGGACGATGAAACCACATATGTAGAAATCCCGCAGGAAATCAGAGACTTCTACAAGATGTACCGTCCGGCGCCGCTGGTGCGTGCGTACTGCTTGGAGGAAAAGCTGCAGACGCCAGCAAAGATTTACTATAAATTCGAAGGAAATAACACATCTGGAAGCCACAAGCTGAATTCGGCAATCGCACAGGCATATTATGCTAAGAAGCAGGGATTGAAGGGTGTGACTACAGAAACCGGAGCAGGTCAGTGGGGTACAGCGCTTTCCATGGCTTGCAGCTATCTGGGTCTGGACTGCAAGGTTTACATGGTTAAGGTTTCTTACGAGCAGAAGCCATTCCGCCGTGAAGTTATGAGAACTTACGGGGCTTCCGTTACACCTTCCCCGTCCATGGACACAGAAGTTGGCAGAAAGATTTTAGCAGAACACCCTGGAACAACTGGATCTTTGGGCTGTGCCATTTCAGAAGCGGTGGAAGTTGCCACTACTAACGAAGGCTACCGCTATGTACTTGGAAGCGTGCTGAATCAGGTTATGCTCCACCAGTCTATCATCGGTCTGGAAACTAAGATTGCACTGGACAAATACGGTGTAAAGCCAGATATGATTATCGGCTGTGCAGGCGGCGGATCTAATTTAGGCGGTCTCATCGGCCCATTCGTAGGTGAAATGCTGAGAGGCGAAGCGGACTACAAGATTATCGCTGTAGAACCAGCATCATGCCCAAGCTTTACGAGAGGTCAGTACAAGTACGATTTTTGCGATACCGGCAAAATCTGTCCGCTCTCGAAGATGTATACTCTGGGCAGTGGCTTCATTCCATCAGCTAACCACGCTGGCGGTCTCCGTTTCCATGGTATGAGCTCTACTTTATCCGAACTGTATCATCAGGGATATATGGAAGCGAGAGCAGTGGAACAGACAGAAGTATTCAAGGCAGCTCAGGAATTCGCAAGAATTGAAGGAATTCTGCCAGCGCCGGAATCCAGCCATGCAATTAAGGTTGCAATCGATGAAGCACTGAAGTGTAAGGAAACAGGTGAAGAAAAGACTATCGTATTTGGTCTGACAGGAACGGGCTACTTCGATATGTATGCATATCAGAAGTTCAATGACGGAGTTATGACAGACTACATTCCTACAGACGAAGATTTAGCGAAGGGTTTTGCGGGAATTCCAGATATCCCTCAGAATCGTGAATAAATAAGAACGGGCTGGCTCAATCGGGAGCCAGCCCTTTGTTTGCTATGCTATGTGTTGCGGCATCTTACCGCCAGGTGCTACGCACTAATTGCGGTTTACCAGCCGCGAACGGAGCGAATGCAGCGCTGAAAATCCGCTTCGCCCCAGACTTCAGGAACTGGGTAGAGTGGATTAGCTTCTTTAGAAGCCCATGATATCATCTGAGGAATGTCCTCATCTTTTATGAAGTCTAAGTGTGATGGTATGCCCAGCCTTTTTTGTAAGTCTTCCATCCACGAAATGAAGGCTTCAGCTTTCTCTGCGTCAGAAAGGGCGGATGTGCCGCTTTCAAGGCCGCAGGAATCCGCAGATGCAGCCTGACAGGCGGTCAGTCCGCAGACATCAGCCAAACGAGCAAGGCGTTTGTGAGCACTTGAACCGAACTGTCTCATAACATGCGGCAAAATCACTGCCATGGCTAAGCCATGGGCAGTTCCGTAGAGTCCGCCTAAAGTGTGGCCGATGGCATGAACATAGCCCACACAGCCACGAGTAAAAGCACGACCGGCATAGAAGGCCGCTTTCTGCATATTTTGACGGGCGATGAGATTGCTGCCGTCCAGGCAGGCGAGCTCCAGATTTTCATAAATGAGGCGCACCGCATCTTCCGCCATCTTCCGCTCTACGGAAGTGTTGTAGGTGTTGTTTGTATATGCTTCGACAGCATGACAAAGCGCATCGAAACCTGTAGTCGCTGTTACAGACGGCGGCAGGCCGATGGTGAGTGTCGGGTCTAAAATAGCAGCACGAGGAATGAGACGTGTATCGTTAATAGACGCTTTGCGGTGTGTAGCTGAATCGGTTATTACCGATGCGATTGTGGTTTCAGAGCCTGTGCCTGCAGTGGTAGGGACTGCATAAATCGCCGGAATTGGGCGAAGCACGCGGAAAAGTCCTTGCAGTTTGCGTACAGGCTTGCCGGTAGCAGCGGAGGCTGCGATGGCCTTGCAGCAATCCATAGGCGAGCCACCGCCAAAAGCTATGAATCCCTGACAGTTTGTCTTACGATATGTTTCGACACCGTCTACTACATTTAAGTCAGTAGGATTAGGCTGTAAGTCGTTAAATATTACATATTGGATTTCGGCTTGGTCGAGGGCCTCCAGCATGGGCTGAAAGAGACCTAAGCGAGTAACATTTTTACCTGTGACTATCATGACCTTGGAAAGGCCGTCTTTTTTAATCATAGCAGGGAGCTGGCAGATGGAATTAGGGCCTTCCAGGATTTCCGGCGTGCGCCAAGGAAGGAAATTCATGCCGATCTTCATTACCTGCTGAAATATTCTGCAATATATCTTATACATATATCCTACATATCTTATGCATTTTCTGCATCACGCTGACGGTCCAGCTTACGGTTGCGGTAGTAGAGAACTGTATCTGCACTTACCATAGCTAAGTTGATGAAGTAGAGGACGAGAACATAGTTGGTCGCTCCGCTTACGAATTTACCGCAGATGCCGGAGATGTATCCTAAGATGATAGCGTACTGGAACAATACGCTCTTACCTTTAGCGGTCTTAGAACGAATGGATTTCGCCAGATTCAGCGGCCATGAACAACCGAAGCAGATTAACATGAGAGTTTCAAAAATTGATGCCATAATTAAGTAACCTTCTTTCTTGTCGATATATTAAGCACTCTAAAAAGTATAGCACATTTGGGTAAAGAAAAACAGCACCAATGTGCGGATTTATCTTGCGGAAAATTGAGATATCTTATACAATTTTATATATGTAAGTAGTTCAAATAGCTTATTAACAGCGGGGGAATCAAATTGGAAAATAAAGCACAATTCACAGAAGGAAAAATATTAGGTAAACTGCTGAAGTTTGCAGTGCCTGTACTTTTAGCCATGTGTCTGCAAGCCATGTACGGTGCGGTAGACCTTTTAGTAGTAGGACAGTTCAGTACGGCAGAAAATGTATCGGCAGTATCGACAGGAAGTCAGCTGATGTATACCGTAACCTGCGTGCTGACGGCAATGGCCATGGGTACGACGATTTTGCTGGGGCAGGCGCTGGGCGCAGGAAAGAAAAAACAGGCTGGCGAGATAATCGGAAACAGCATCACTTTGTTTGCGGTGATTGCCATTGGACTGACTGTGGTTATGCTGATTTTAGCGGAGCAGGCGGCGGCCGTTTTACATGCACCGCAAGAAGCCTTCGCAGCTACTGTTGCATATATTCGAATCTGTTCGGCAGGTACGGTTTTTATAGTTGCATATAATGTGCTGGGAAGCGTGTTCAGAGGTTTGGGCGATTCCAGAACTCCGCTGATGACGGTGGGATTTGCATGCGTATTTAATATCGCAGGCGACTTGTTGTTTGTAGCGGTTATGGGCATGGCTGCGGCAGGCGCTGCACTTGCGACGGTTTTGGCGCAGGGATTGAGCGTAGTGCTCTGTCTGATAATCCTGAAAAGACGAGGCGGACTGGGGATTGAGCTTGAAAAAAGCCATCTGAAGCTATGTAGACAGATTGGCGGAAATGTGCTGAAATTAGGTTTCCCTGTGGCTCTTCAGGAAGGGCTGGTGGGAATTTCCTTCTTAGTAATCGCTGCCATCGTAAACAGCTTAGGCGTTATCCCATCGGCTGGCGTAGGCGTAGCTGAAAAAGTCTGCAGCTTCATAATGCTGGTTCCGTCTTCCTTCTCCCAGTCGCTGTCGGCATTCGTTGCCCAAAACATCGGCGCAGGCAAACCTAAGCGTGCCAGAAAGGCTATGGCGTGCGGAATGGGTGCATCGCTGGCGGTAGGCGTTGTAATGTTCAGCTTTACATTTTTCCACGGTGACTTACTGGCAAGCATCTTCTCCTCAGAGGAGGCAGTTGTAGCGGCGGCATTTCAGTATCTGAAGTCCTACGCAATCGACACATTGCTTGTGGCATTCCTCTTCTGCTTCATCGGATATTTCAACGGCTGCGGCAAAACAACTCTCGTCATGGTTCAGGGTATTGCAGGAGCTTTCTGCGTGCGCATACCTGTTTCGTTTTTCATGAGTAAGATAGAGCCAGTGTCGCTGTTCAAAATCGGTCTGGCTACACCATGTTCTACCATCGTGCAGATTTTGATATGCGTGACATATTTCGTATGGATACTACGAAAGGAGAAGGCGCGATGCAGTCGGGAATTGTAGATATTGCAACGGTTTCGGGCAGTCGACAGACTATGAAAAGTGTCAATGCCCAGCTTAAGGAGTACCTTCCGGAGGGTGCCAGCTTAGTCAGCTATTCATTCGAGGAGGGCATCCCCCAGAAAATTTATGCACGGGCGCTTCTCGTCAGCGGTGAGTCTTTCGTTCGCAGGCTGTCTGAGCGAAATGCAATCTGGGAAAACAGCCGCATATTCATAGCAGAGCGAGCTGTAGATGTGAATTGTATTCAAAAGCTGGTGACCATCGGTGCGGAATCGACGGTACTCATTGTAAATGACTCGTGGGCGGCTGCCATGGACGCAGTGGAGTCCCTTAGAAAGATTGGTTTTTCCAGATGGAAGTACCTTGTTTACAGTCCGGAGCTTCCTATAGAATCTGTTCTTAAAGAAAAGTTTGATCATGTTCTTTCTGTAGGTGAGCCGGAGCTTGTTCCAGAGGCTTTCGGGCCAAGTTATGATATAGGGACGAGAATCATAGCCATACAGACAATCGCAGAAATCTGGAGTTTCTTGGGTTGGTCTCTCGATTCCATCGAAAAGTACATAAATAGCTATCTGGAGCAGGTAATATCCATGTCACAGCGAGCCTACGATACTAGTATGCGTTTAGACCATACTAACCAGAACCTTCTTGAGCTTATAGACTCCATCGATGACGGAATGATGGTATATAACTGCAGGAATCAGGTGGTGGAACTGTGTAATGCTCACCTTCGCAAGCTGTCAGGTCTTAGGGAAGATGTGTCTGGTAAATCTCTTTCTGATGTTATCAAAGAACAGGAAATCGTCAGCTTCCTTACTTCGAAACCTGAGACTGGTGATTCGATTCTCGCTGAGTGGAATGGAAAAAGTTTCGTAGCAACCCGTTTCCTGCTTGAGGGGGATAGAGAAGTCTGCACCTTCCGAAGCGTAGAAAAAATAGAAAAGGATAGAAGTAGACTAAACAGACAGCTGGTGCATAAGGGTCTCTATTCTAAATATTCCTTCGATGATATACAGGGCAGTTCTCTGGAAATCAGAAATACTAAGCAGCGTGCGCAGAGACTTGCTATGACTGACCTCAACATACTGATAGAAGGTGAGAGCGGAACAGGTAAGGAAATGTTTGCAGGGGCTATTCATCAGGCATCTGCCAGAAGAGATAAGCCTTATTTGGCGATAAATTTCAGTTCGCTCAATGATTCTTTGATGGAGAGCGAGCTTTTTGGCTATGAAGAGGGTGCATTTACCGGTGCAAAGCGTGGCGGTAAGGCAGGCGTGTTCGAAATGGCTGACGGTGGAACCATATTCTTAGATGAAATAGGTGATATCTCGCCTAAGATGCAGGTGGGACTTCTTCGAGTGCTTCAGGAAAAGGAAGTAATGCGCATAGGTGACGGCAGAATTCGCTATGTAGATGTGCGTGTGATTGCAGCTACCAACCAAAATCTTTTAGAAAAGGTTCGTCAGGGTCTGTTTCGTGAGGACTTGTATTATCGCTTGAAGATTGGCTACCTATATATACCTCCGCTGCGAAGCAGAAAAGAGGATATTCCTTATCTGGCGATGCGCCTTCTTCAGCAGGACGGTGCAGAAAATGTTAAGCTGTCGGAGGACTTGATGGAGTGGATGCAGCAACAGTCATGGCCGGGAAATGTGCGTGAACTGAAAAATACATTGATGTACATGAATGCTATGCGAAACGGCATGGAAATCGGTATGGACGATTTGCCCGAGCAGCGACCGCAGCAGCGGAATGAGCAGCCTTGCGTAAGGGAGAGAAACAGTGAGAAAGACCAACTGCTGTGCTTGATTGAAGAAATGCTGGGAGATGGGATTTTGCTGGGAAGAAGGCAGCTGCTTGAGGCAGCCAGGGAGAAAGGCATATGCCATACGGAGTATCAGCTGCGAAAACGCCTTGGACAGCTTGAGGCTGAGGGCGAGATTGTCATGGGCAAGGGAAAGGTTGGAATCCAGTTAACATAGAAAAGAGCTGATGCAAATGCACCAGCTCTTTCGTTATATTTGAGTGAGAATTATTCAGTATAGGATTTTTTAGAGTCCAAGCATGATGAAGCCTGCGATTAATGCCATTTCTACAACCAGCAGAATTCCAACCAGAGGCAGTACCCACTTTAACCATGTTTCGTACTTGATGTCAGACAGGCCGCATACGATTACGATGTTGGAAACTGGGTAAATCAGGTCAGTCAGACCGCTACCTAACTGATAGATGAAGCATACAGCGTCACGGCTCAGATCCAGAGCATCGCCTAAAGGTGCCATGATAGGCATTGTTACGGCAGCCTGACCAGTGGAGGAGCAAATTGGCAGGTTGATTGCAGTCTGAACTATGAGCATGAGCTGAGCGGAAATCTGGTTAGGTGCATTCTGCAGTAAATCAGCCAGATAGTGAATGATGGTATCGATGATGAGTGCGTCGTTCATAACAACCATGATACCGCCGGCAATACCTGCGATGAGAGCACCCCATGCCATTCCTTTTACGCCTTCGCAAAATTCCTGAACATACTTTTCGCCTGACCACCCCATAACTAAAGCTGCGAAAACGGACATGGCGATGAAGAGACCGCAAAGCTGTCTGTTGCCCCAGCCCTGTGTCAGCAGCCCCCAAGCCAGAAGAATCAGAACTACCAGAAGGTCTAACAGTACAAGAGCGAATTTCTTGTTCATCTTGTATTCGTCCATAGAGCCTTCGGAGAAGGAGTGAATATTCTTAACGCCGTAAACCAGAGACTTAGTAGGGTCTTTTTTTACGCGTCTTCCGTACCAGAGAACGTAGATGGCGCAGACGCCTACCATACAGACGAAGCTGAACCAGCGGTAAGGCAGGTTGGAGTACATTTCTACCTGTGCAATTCCCTGGGAAATAGCTACATTGTATGGATTCAGTGTGCCGGCAGCAAAACCCACATAAGCACCTAATGCCAATACAGCCATACCTACTAATGCATCATAACCTAATGCGATTGCCAGACCTACCATCAGAGGATAGAAACCGAACAATTCGGACAGCATGCCGAATACGGAACCGCAAAGACCGAATATGAACATCATTACAACCATCAGGATAGGACCGGATTTTCCCAGCTTCTTCATAGTTACTCCGATTCCAGCGTGGAATGCACCAGTCTGCACCATGATTCTGAATGTGGAGCAGCAAGTCAGCACCATGAAGATTGTTCCTGCGGTGTTTACGCAGCCCTGATACAGAGCGGAGAAAATGCCCAGCAGGCCAGTCGGCGTACCGGAGCCATCTTCAAGGTAGTGGAAGGAACCTTCGATTGCCAGATTACGCATGGTGCCATTTACCTCTACCTGCTCATAGTCGTAAGTTCCCGGTGGAATAATCCAGGAAAGTATAGCGACCAGAACTACCATGGAGAAAACGATAATCCAGGTATTAGGCAGCTGGAATTTCTTTTTCGTCTTTTCTTTGTTTGACATAAAATTACATCTCCTTTCGAAATTTCGTAACTACTCAAAATTTGCATGCACTTGCATCTCTCCATGCTTCAGCATGCATTTACCCATAGCGAATACTGTGTCAACATTTAAGTCAGCATCGAGCAGAACTATGTCAGCATCGGAACCTGATGCCAGCACACCTTTTGCTGGGTAAAGTTTCAGCGCCTGGGCTACATTTTCGGTAACTGGCTTCAAAGCCTTTTCCAGCGGACAGTTGTGCATTTCGACCATGGCTTTGATTGTGGCGTGAAGTGCGTTAATGCTGCCTGCGCCGATTCCTATCATTTCTTTCTTTTCGTTCCAAACTGGCAAGCTGCCATTGCTGTCGGTGCTGATGGTCATCTTGCCTTCTGGGACTTCGTCCAGTGCCTTGCAAAGCAGACCTGCTCGGTTGTACATATCGTCTGGATCGCAGGTAAAGTCTACATATCCGCCTCTCTCAGCAAACTTGAGCGCGTGTTCGTACTTAGGTGCCATATGTGTAGGGCGGAAGTTTGCGATTGGAATTTCTGAATTATCCAGCGCATCGAAGACAATCTTCAGCGGATCCTTTCCACTTCCTGTGTGCAGGTGAACGATGCCTGGCTTTCCGGCAAGCATTCCTGCTACGCGAGCGTCGGAAGCCAGCTTGATAAGGGATTCTGTAGTCATGTTTGCGGAACGGTGGTCAGCGATGGCTATCTTAACCCCGATAATTTCCTCAACAAAAACGATGTCGTCCATTACGCTGCCTGTCAATGTTGGCGATGGATAGTTGTAGTTCCCTGTGAGACAGTAGGCTGTAAGTCCGAACTCCTTCAAAGCCTTAGTCTTGGCTACCAGATTTTTTATGCTTCTTGTAGTGCCGTCAGTTCCCAGCAGTCCTACCAAAGTGGTTACGCCGGCCTTCACAGGTTCGCTGAACTTCAGCGGCGGTACTTGTGTAATGAAGCTGCCTTCGCCGCCTCCGCCGCAAACATGAACATGCTGATCTATGTAGCCTGGGATTGCGGTCATTCCTTCGCCGTCAAAAACTACTAAATCTTCGAAACTGCATTCGATGTGATCTGCAATTTTCTCAATCTTTCTGTCGGCGATAAGTATGTCGCTTGTCTTCCACTGATTTTCACGATAAACTCTGATGTTCTTTATTAACTGAATCAAATCGATTCACCTCCCGTTGCACTTAATGTGTATCCTATATACATATATAGCAAAATCCGTTCCGAAAATGTATATTTGTATGCTGGGTTTTCGAAAAAAATCTGCTATCTGCTGTCCGGTATGGGAAAGCGTTGAAATTTCAACGGTTAAGCCCTGCACCAAAGGGGCATGCCAAGAAGTTGAGCGGTGCTGGAGAAGGTAACTTTGGATGGAAAAATGATGGGAGATGACTCTGGCGGCATAGGCTAATGGGTGAAAAGGTTGAAGATGTGGGTTAATGGGCGGCTAATGGGTGATTGTGGCTGCCTGCGGACTGCAGGCATACAAATTTGTTGACAAAATCGTAAAAATCGAAGATTTTCGTCAGCAAAACAAATAGAAAATGGTGAAGTTGATAAAGTGGATAAAAAAATAACAAAAGACTTGCATATATATATATGTATTAGTG
>CAZLJV010000033.1:0-13771 GCA_964559965.1 uncultured Oscillospiraceae bacterium
GTGGAAAGCTTTTTTTGTCAGTATATGCAATTATGTCGCACCTGTTACCTGCTGATATCTGCTAACATCGGCTAATCCACCCGTCAATCACCTACTTATTATCCGCCAATCACCTACTAATCGCATAGGTATTCCACGTAAAATGCGATTTTTTGAAATTTACGTGGAAAAAAATCGCGACCGATCTTACTGTGCCGTCTGGCAGCTGTAATTAAATGTATTTAATGTGTAAATACGGTGTCGAATTATGTCGAACTTCGTCGAAACTTGCCGCTACATGGAATAAAATGTATCATGTTGCAAAATTGCATCCACTCAAAATCAAAAAAATTCCGATTTGAGTGGAATACCTATCTGCCAAGTAGGTGCAAATCGAGCAAAAGAGTATTGAAATACTACTCAAAGCACACTTTCATGTAACGATTCATGTAATAGCAATAAATATGTTGTAATTTTCTTGTGATGATGATACAATTATAGATTATAATGACTCAACGGAGGTAACATAATGAAGAAACCAAACATAGAAACCCTTTGTATCCAGGCAGGTTACACACCTAAGAATGGTGAACCTAGACAGCTGCCTATTTACCAGAGCACAACCTACAAGTACGACACAAGTGCAGAAATGGGTAAGCTCTTTGACCTGGCTTCAAACGGTTACATGTATTCTCGTCTGGCTAACCCTACTTGCGATGCTGTTGCAGCTAAGATTGCTGCACTGGAAGGCGGTAGCGCAGCACTGCTGACCAGCTCTGGTCAGGCAGCAAACTTCTTTGCAATATTCAATATTGCAGGCTGCGGAGATCACATCGTAGCATCCGCTACTATTTATGGTGGTACTTTTAACCTGTTCTCTGTGACTATGAAGAAGATGGGAATCGACTTTACCTTCGTAGATCCTGACTGCAGCGAAGAAGAATTAGAAGCTGCATTCAAGCCTAATACAAAAGCGGTCTTCGGTGAGACAATCGCTAACCCTGCGCTGACAGTGCTGGACATCGAACGTTTTGCTAAGGCAGCTCACGCTCACGGAGTTCCACTGATTATCGACAACACTTTCGCTACTCCAGTAAACTGCCGCCCTATCGAATGGGGTGCTGACATCGTCACTCATTCCACCACAAAATATATGGAAGGTCATGCTGCTACAATCGGCGGATGTATCGTAGATTCCGGCAACTTCGACTGGATGGCACAGGCTGAAAAATTCCCTGGCCTGACTACTCCTGACGACAGCTACCACGGTGTTGTCTATGCAAAGGATTTTGGTCTGGGCGGTGCTTTCATCACTAAGTGTGTGGCTCAGCTGATGCGTGACCTTGGCCCTACTCCATCACCTCAGTCTGCATTCATGCTGAATTTAGGTCTGGAATCTTTGCCTGTAAGAGTTGAACGTCACTGTGCAAATGCTCAGAAAATGGCTGAATATCTGGAAGGTCACGACAAGGTTGCCTGGGTAAATTATCCTGGTCTGCCTTCTAATAAATACTATGATGTAGCTCAGAAGTACCTGCCAAAGGGTTCTTGCGGTGTCATCAGCTTTGGTGTGAAAGGCGGCCGTGCTGCTGCAGAAGAATTCATGGCACACATGACTTTGGGCAATATCGAAACTCATGTGGCTGATTCCCACACTTGCTGCCTGCATCCTGCAAGCTCCACTCACAGACAGATGAGCGACGAGCAGCTCAACGCAGCTGGTGTTCCTGGCGACATGATTCGTCTCTCCATCGGTCTGGAAAACATTGACGATCTGATTGAAGACGTGGCAAACGCACTGGAACAGATTTAACACAGGTAATTGCTATCACTAGATAGCTTTCCACCCAAAATACACAAAAAATAACAAAGGACTGCAACGATTTTGCAGTCCTTTTTCAGTCCTTTTTCAGTCCTTTTTGTTGACAATTTTGACAGAAATCTCGAATTTCGGCAAAAGTGTCACACTTTGCGACACGAATGTTGACAGTTTTGACAAAAAACTCGAAAATTGTCAAAAATGTCAACAAATCCGCAGCAGGGGCCGCACCCACAGCCGCACATCAACGCAAATTAAACTCCGGCAAACTTTCCTGTGCGCTTTGGAGCAGAAGGGAGATAGTGTTCAAAACCATCTTTCGAGTCTCATAATCTAAACTTCCCACTGCCTTTAGAAGCATACCGGGATTTTTCATTGCGTTCTGCTTTATCTCGTGGAAAGATGTAGCATTGGTCGAGCCAAGAATTTTGAAAATTGCATCGACGAAAGCCTCACGCTGGGCAGGTTCGACTTTGGATAACCATTCTTTGATGGTTTTGTCGATGAACTTGCTGCTTTCGGACACTGAATCGAGGCGCACGAAGTCAGCCCCCATAATATCCCACGAAAACGGATCGTGCTGCATAATTCCAACCTGTCTGCTTTGCACGACCACATAATCTTCTTCATGCTCCATCAGCATTCCGATAACAGACGACTGCGGAACGAAGGAATGTAAACGCCCTTCCAGCAAATCAAACATTTCTTTCTTTACTACAGCCCCATCAAAACCTGGTCCGTCATTACTGTATACCGCTTCAATCCTGCTTCGAAGCTGATCTTCACAGAACAAGCCAGCATACATAGCTAGATTGCCGCCTTTGGAGTGGCCTCCAAGCCAGAATTTTCTGCTGCTGCAGTTATCAATGCCACCAGCAGCATCGTCACCTCCATCGCCAGCGCTGGCGGCGTCCAGCACCTCAACCTCGTGGGCGAAGTACTCAAGCGCATCTATCTGCGACGGCACCGGCGTGGTGAAGCTCATGTTGAAATCCTCATTCCAGCCTACCAGCGTATTGTCCGTTCCCCTATATGCAATAAATCCACCGCCAGGAAGCAAAACCGTAACAGCCGCAAACTGTTTCTCCTTTTCCGGCTCAATTCTGTTCACGAAGTCACGCAGCTTCAAACCTCCGTAACGTCGAGACTCAGCCATAGCCTGAAACAGCGCCTTGTTCTTCTCAAACTGAAAATGCGGATTTTCCCCCGATTCAATCCGCTGCCAAAGCCTTTTTTGTGCCTCGGCTAAAGTAATATTTCCGTTCTCTTCATCACCCCATAAACCATCAAATGGAAAATATGCCATCTGCGAAAAGATAAGCCCATCAACGCAGTTGACAGAATCCTGCTCAAAACTCAAATCCCCACGCCAGTTAATATAATCAAAAATATCAGCCATTTACCCCATTCTCTCCCATATCATCATTTCCTCGCTACACTCGCTTGAAACAATACCAGTACGCAGGCACACAAATCGCCAAGGCCGCTAAAATGTCGATTACAGAATGCTGCTTCAAAAATACCGTCGACACAGAAATTAAGATTGCAGACACATTAAAGGCGTGACGGCGGATTTTGCCATAAAAATCGGAAGTGTCGGAAAGGCCGCGGCAATTCCACGAAGTGAAGCAAACCGACAGCGACCCAACCACATGAAGCGACGGACAGACATTCGTATTGGTATCGAACTTGTAGAAGTCCGCCATGAATCTGGTCAGCATATTGTCACGCTCAAAAGTATCAGGGCGCAGCATTTGACAGTTAGGCCAAAGTATGTAAATCACCAGCGCTGCCGTGTATGTAATCATTATGAATTTCATCATTTTGCGAAAGGCATCCACATCGTACAGCAGTGTATATATGTGCATTCCGATCAGGTAAACATACCAAAACACATATGGCAGTACGAAAATTTCCAAAAAAGGAATGCGGTCATCAAGGCTGCAATACACTACATGACAGGCTGCGAGCGGAATCATCTTTTCTGCCATTCCGAACAAAATCCCAAATGCCGGCCAGTAAACGAGCAGCCAAAGGTGCCTAAACTCCTCTGAATTTAGATTATGCAAACGCAAGCGCAAATAGTCCCTAACTGGATGTCTCAAGATCTCAAACATAAAAGTGCTACCCCCTGTACTCAGAGGATAGCACACCATTCTTAAAATAAGCTCAACACAATCTTAAAATTTCATTAAGATTAGCATCACTGCAAGACGCCGTTCCACCGCCTGAGCTGCAGATCCGGCCAGCCCCCTACATCAGCTCGCAGATCAGGTTGGACAACTCCGTAGGATTTTCCACAGAAAGCCCTGCAATCAGCTGAGCCTGCGCATACAGCAGCTTACCGTACTTACCCAGCTTTTCGTCCTCACCAGCCGCTGCCAGCTCCTTCAGACGAGCAGCAACAGAATGCTCAGCATTAATTTCCAGAACAACCTCAGCCTTAACCTTTTCCTCAGTAGGCATAGCATTGAGAGTCTTTTCCATTTCGATAGACAGCGCACCCTCAGTAGTCAGACAAACAGGATGTTTCTTCAGACGGTTAGTGAAACGGACAGCCGAAACACCATCGCCGATAGAATCCTTCAGCTTAGTCAGTAAGTCCGCAGATTCAGTATTTTGCTGGGCGAGAGCTTCCTTCTCCTCCTCAGTGGACAGATCCAGTCCGTCAGCACAAATATTCACGAAAGTCTTTTCACTGTACTGCTGCATCATCATGATAGCGAATTCGTCCAGCTGCTCAGTCATATAAAGGATTTCGTAACCCTTGTCTGCAACCTGCTCAGTCTGAGGCAGCATATCGATTTTTTCGATAGTTTCACCGCATGCGTAGTAAATCTTGTCCTGACCCTCCTTCATGCGTTCCACATATTCCTTCAGAGTAACCATGTCCTTTTCTGTGGAAGAATAGTAGAGCAGAAGATCCTGAAGCGTTTCCTTGTGCAGGCCATAATCGCTGTAAACACCGTAAACAAGCTGAGAACCGAACGCTTTGTAAAATTCCTTGTACGCATCACGGTCGTCCTTCAGCATCTTCAGCAGCTCATTCTTAATATTTCTTTCGATATTCTTTGCAATCAGCTTCAGCTGACGGTCATGTTGCAGCATTTCTCTGGAAATATTCAGGGATAAATCAGCACTATCCACCAAGCCCTTTACGAAGCTGAAGTAGTCAGGCAGCAGATCCGGACATTTTTCCATAATCATAACGCCATTGCTGTACAGAGACAGACCCTTTTCATATTCCTTTGTATAGTAGTCAAACGGAGCCTTCTTTGGCACAAACATGAGCGCCGTATAGGACACAACCCCGTCCGCACTGTTGTGAATAACTCTCGCAGGATCAGTGAAATCATAGAACTTTTCACGATAATACTGGCTGTATTCTTCCTTAGTGATGTCATTCTTGTTCTTCTTCCAAAGCGGAACCATGCTGTTTACAGTAGTTTCCTGCGTCTCAAAAACAATCTCAGCCTCAGCATCTTCCGGTGCATCTTCTGGCTTTGGCAGCTCCTTGCGGATATGTTCCTCCATCTTAATCGGATATGTGATGTAGTCGGAGTACTTCTTAATCAGGCCGCGCAGTCTGTAGCTTTCCAAAAATTCATCATAATTTTCTTCTTCAGTATTTTCCTTAATATACAGGACGATTTCCGTGCCGTGCTCTGCCTTTTCACAAGGTGTGATGGTATATCCGTCTGCCCCTTCGCTTTCCCAGCAAAATCCCTGCTCCTCACCGTATTTCTTTGTCTTTACGCTTACTTTTTCCGCAACCATGAATGCAGAATAGAAGCCTACGCCGAACTGACCGATAATGTCTATATCTTCCTTAGCTTCGTTGTTCTGCTTGAAGTCCAGAGAACCACTCTTAGCGATAGTTCCCAGATTATTTTCCAGTTCTTCAGCATTCATACCGATACCGTTGTCACGGATTGTCAGTGTTCTCGCATCTTTATCCTCTAATACATAGATGGCATAATCGCTGCGATTTAAGCCTGTAATGTTTTCAGCCAGCTGCTTGTAATACAGCTTGTCGATGGCATCGCTGGCATTGGAAATCAGTTCTCTCAAGAAAATTTCCTTATGTGTGTAGATGCTGTGAATCATCATGTCCAGCAATTTCTTAGATTCTGCCTTAAACTCTTTCTTGCTCATAATCTTGTTATCCTCCCTGTCATATGTAAATGTTTTTATTTACTTTTGTATTATACCGTTTGTTAGCACTCATTTAACTTGAGTGCTAACCCGTAATAATAAATATACGCCTCTCGACCAAAAAAGTCAAGAGGCGTATTAAAAAGTCACAAGAACTTCACATTTACTATTACAGCAGTTCCTTTCTGGACAGGTTGATGCGGTTCTGGCTGTCGATTTCAGTAACCTTTACCTTAACTACATCACCGATGTTCATAACATCTTCAACCTTTTCTACTCTTTCCTTAGCCATCTTAGAGATGTGCAGCAGACCTTCCTTGCCAGGCAGGATTTCGATGAATGCACCAAAGTTCATGATTCTGGTTACCTTACCTTCGTAAACTTCACCAACTTCAACTTCCTTTGTCAGCAGTTCGATTTCCTTCTTAGCAGCTTCAGCACCAGCCATATCAGGGCTGTAGATGCTGATCAGGCCTGGAGTTTCTTCGGAAATATCAATCTTAACGCCAGTTTCATCTACGATTCTGTTGATTGTCTTTCCGCCAGGTCCGATGACGATTCTGATCTTATCAGGATCGATCATCATGTTGATTGCACGAGGAGCATACTGGGACATTTCAGCTCTTGGAGCTTCAATTTCTTCCAGCATCTTGCCCATGATGTGCATTCTGCCTTCCTTAGCCTGACGCAGAGCCTTTTCCAGAATTTCTCTGGACAGACCGTGAACCTTAATATCCATCTGGATTGCAGTTACACCAACTTCAGTACCAGTTACCTTAAAGTCCATATCACCTAAGAAGTCTTCCATACCCTGAATATCGGACAGGATAGCGAATTCGGAAGTACCATCTTCCTTAACTCTTTCGATCAGACCCATTGCGATACCAGCTACCGGTCTCTTAATAGGTACACCAGCGTCCATCAGAGCCAGGCAGGAACCACAAGTGGAACCCATGGAAGTAGAACCGTTAGAGGATAATACTTCAGATACTACACGGATTGCATAAGGGAACTCGTCCACACTTGGCAGTACCGGAATCAGAGCTCTTTCTGCCAGAGCACCGTGACCGATTTCTCTTCTGCCAGGGCTTCTGGAAGTCTTAGCTTCACCTACAGAGTAACCTGGGAAGTTGTAGTGGTGCATATATCTCTTAGAAGTCTGTTCAGTGATACCGTCGATAGTCTGGGCTTCACTTGCAGGAGCCAGTGTGCAGACAGACATAACCTGAGTCTGACCTCTCTTAAAGAGACCGGAACCGTGAGTTCTAGGCAGCAGGTTAGTTTCGCACCAGATTGGACGAATTTCTTCGTGCTTACGGTTGTCAGGACGGATTCCATCGTCCAGAATCATGGAACGAACGGATTCCTTAGTGATATTATACAGCACGGAACCGATGTCCTTACCATTGTCTGGGTAAATTTCAGCGAAATGTTCCTTCGCTTCAACTTCAACTGCGTCCATGTTTGCCAGTCTTTCCATCTTATCTGTGGTCAGAATAGCTTCTCTCATCTTACCAGTTGCATATTCTCTTACTGCAGCATCGATATCTTCCGGAACCATGTACAGAGTAACATCCTTCTTAGGCTTGCCAACTTCTGCTACAACTTCTTCGATAAATGCTACGATTTTCTTAATTTCTTCGTGTGCAAACAGGATTGCATCCAGCATTTCCATTTCAGGAACTTCATTTGCACCTGCTTCTACCATCATGATCGCATCTTTAGTACCGGATACTGTCATGTTGATATCAGACTGTTCTCTCTGCTGCAGAGTAGGATTGATAACCAGCTGACCATCAACTCTACCAACCTGTACAGAACCAGTTGGACCTTCCCATGGAATATCAGAGCATGCCAGTGCCACAGAGGAACCGATCATACCACAGATTTCAGGGGAGCAGTCAGGATCTACACACATTACAGTAGCTACTACAACTACATCATTGTAGTAACCCTTAGGGAACAGCGGACGAATTGGACGGTCAATCAGACGAGATGTCAGGATTGCATGTTCGCTTGGTCTGCCTTCTCTTTTAATAAAGCCGCCAGGAATCTTACCTGCAGCATACATTCTTTCTTCAAAATCCACGCTCAGTGGGAAAAAATCAATGTCTGGCTTTGGTTCTTCGGAAGCACATGCTGTAACATTTACAACAGTATCACCATACTTAACCATTACCTGACCGTTTGCCTGTTCGCAAACCTTACCGATTTCCAGCTGCAGTAATCTTCCGCCTACAGCAGTTCGGAATGTTCTATAGTCTTCAAATCTTGCCATAATTAACAACTACCTCCTGTTAATTTTCCTTACTCATTTTGCTTTTAGCTTGTTTTCTTTTTGTTTAAAATGTTAGCTATAAAATAAGCGGGGTTTATGCCCCGCTTAAATTCATGATCGATTACTTTCTCAGTCCTAAACGAGCGATCAGAGTTCTGTATCTTTCCAGATCAGTGTCCTTCAGGTATGCCAGCATGTTTCTTCTCTGACCAACCATCTTTAACAGACCTCTTCTGGAATGATGGTCCTTCTTGTGAACCTTCAGGTGTTCGTTCAGGTCGTTGATTCTGTAAGTCAGAATTGCAACCTGTACTTCTGGGGAACCAGTGTCGCCTTCCTTCAGCTGATATTCCTTGATGATCTGTTCTTTCATTTCCTTTGTAATCATGTTTATATTCTCCTTTTCTTTCTTCACCTTCTGCTGAGTATCCGTCGGAGTTTTCGGGAAACTAAGCATAGGCACAAAACTCAACAATTTATGATAGCATATCCATATCCTATTGTCAAGTAAGAATCATAAAACTTGCCAAAAAAGCATAAAGCACAATCCGTTTCCAGACTGTGCTCCAGCAAATGTATGATTTATGTTATGGGTATAGATAAGTTCGTGATCTTACCTTCTAATCGACACTATATAATGCAAATACCGTGCCAACTATTATATGCCCATAAATCACAGTTTTTTTCTAGTTTTTAGCCCTTTTGGGGCTTTTTTTAGGCATACACCGAGCTAAATCGTCCCAAATCACGAAAACGCACTCCTTTTTTTCGGAAGTCGCAACAGGCAGCTAATTTTTCTCCCAATAATACAATAGGAAGCAGCCAAGCTGCTTCCTATATGATGAATTATCTTTCAACCTTAAATGTGAGAGATTTTGTAGCTGTGTCGATAGTGCATTCAGCGCCCATAGGGATAGTCATCATTGGCTTGCTGTGTCCTGACTGAACATTGTACAGTACAGGGATATCCAGACCTTCAAAGATGTCTGTCATGCATCTAACTACATCGAATTCAGGGCATTCGTTGTTAGTAATCTTTGTAAACTGACCCAGAACGATACCAGCACATTCTTTTAACTTGCCGGAATTTCTCAGGTGGTATGTCCATTTTTCAACCTTACTCATTGGTTCGCAAACTTCTTCGATGAATAAGATATTGCCCTTGGTATTCACTTCGTATGGAGTACCAATGCTTGCAGAAAGCAGAGACAGGTTACCACCGATAATTCTTCCTGTAGCCTTACCTTCCTTCAGAACTCCGATTTCGAAGCCTTCAGGATTCTTGAATTCGAATACTTCGTCAGCATCAATTGCATCGTAGAAGGATCCCTTAGTTTCATCATCAAAGTCATCAACCATGTTAGATGCAACCATTGGACCGTGGAAAGTAACAAGGTCGCACTTTTCAGTTAATGCTAAGTGCAGATTAGTAACATCGCTATATCCTACGAATACCTTTGGATTTGCTTTAATCATGTCATAATCAAGATATTCCATGATACGGCTGCTGCCATCGCCGCCTCTCATGCAGAAAATTCCGTCCACTTCTGGATCAGCGAACATCTTGTTCAGTTCTTCTGCACGTTCCTTACCAGTACCAGCCATATATCCGCCATAGTTTGTAGTCAGATTTGCTGCAGTTTTTACTTTGTAGCCCATTTCTTCCAGCTTCTTAACGCAGCTTTCAACCTTTTCAGCAGAAGCGCAGGAGCTGGTTGCTACTATACCAATTGTAGCACCTGCAGGAAGTTTTTTAGGAAATTTCATAGTGTCATTTACCTCCATATAATATAATCAATTTAAGATTTGATAAAACGATAAAAGAAAACCCGGAAAATTGTTACCTTTTCCGGGAGAGTTTTCTTTTTCAGCTTTCCTGTCTAGTATTCAGGAATTAGAACCACATCAGGTTTACGATGAATACGGCAGCCAGCAGGGAAGCCAGGTCACCCAGCAGACCAGCTGCAACGGAGTGTCTAGTCTTGGAAACACCTACGGAACCGAAGTAAACAGCGATGATGTAGAATGTAGTTTCAGTAGAACCTACTGCAACGGATGCAATACGACCAATCTGAGACTGAGTACCGTACATTTCCAGCAGTTCAGCATATAAGCCGGAAGTACCGCCACCAGAGAAGGATCTCATGATTGCCATTGGCAGAACTTCTGCAGGACAGCCAATCAGAGTAGTCAGTGGAGTTAAAATATTAACCAGCCAGTCCATAGCACCAGATGCTCTGAACATACCGATAGCACACAGCATAGCAACCAGATAAGGGATGATCATAACTGCAGTGGAGAAACCTTCCTTAGCACCTTCTGTAAATACAGAATATACAGGAACCTTTTTAATGATAGCCCACAGTGCAACGAGTGCAACTACGATTGGAATTGCCCAGTTGGACAGTGTATTCATAATTTCAATAAACATTTACCTTTCTCCTCCTTTCCTATGCTTCTACGTTCTTCTTCAGTACATAACCTTCTGGCAGAACGATTGGGTTTGTACCTTCATAGTTTTCGTTCAGTTCCAGAGTACCTGCAGCGATTTCCTTAGCAATAACGTTTTCGAACTTCCAGTTCTTTAAGTTCTGGAAAATTAAGGAGCAGATAATACCAGTAGCTGTAGAGATGCAAGTTGCAATGATTACAGGCATCAGAATTTCAGCAGCACCGTCAGTCTGTACAGCAGCACGCATAGCGATTGCAGAGGATGGCAGCAGTGTTACGGAAGTAGTACCCATTGCCAGCATCATACACTGAGCGTTAGTTGCAACGTCCTTAGTTGGGTTCAGCTTCTGCAGTTCAGCGATAGCCTTCAGACCGAATGGAGTAGCAGCATTACCGATACCCATTACGTTTGCAGCGATCCACATAGCCATAGTGGACATAGCAGGGTGATCCTTAGGAACTTCTGGGAACAGCTTAGTCATGACTGGTGCGATTAACTTAGCCAGTGCGTCGCACAGACCAGCTTCCTTCATTACAGCCATCAGACCGCAGAAGAATGCCATGGTACCAACCAGGCCCAGAGAAATGTCAACAGCAGATTCAGCGAAATCGAAGATGTTATTCAGTACACCTTCCATGGTACCGGTGAAAGCGCCAGCGATAACGGCAATAACTACCAGTCCCACCCAAATATAATTCATCATAATATTTGTTCCTCCTTTCGAACAATTAAATAATGTTGATGATTTCGCAAACTAATAATGCAATTACCGTGCCAGCTTCGAAAAAACAGTAAATAATTTATATAAAAAGCTTTTTTCACTTGAAATTCACCGTTTTTACACCTTTCTACATTATTTTTCCCAAATCGTCACTTCTCGCACATCGTTTCCAAAACTATATTCCCGTTCGGTTTTTCGGAATACTTTTCCCGTTTTCTGTACACTTTCTTAATTTCGTTATGTTTTTACACACTTTTCACTTAAAATCGATTGACAAATACGGCACAATTTTTGCATAATATATTTTGTACTATTTTATTGATTAAATAGAACGAATAGAAATATGGAGGAAATCATAATTATGAATAATCGAATTACATATCAGCCAACTGCCTTACCCAAGCAGATCTGGTTCTACGGAGGAGTTCTGTATCTCATCCTCTCTTCCATCATGTACACCATGATCAAGGTATATCAGGTCCCTGAATACGCTGAGAATTTAAATTTAGCAGTCGCTCTGATTGCAAATATAATCGGTATCATTTTCTTCATTCTGCTGTCCCTCGGCCACAAGGTTTGCTATACGGATTTTGATGAAGAAAAGGCAGTCTACCACAACCGTCTGACCAGAAAAGAAATTACTTTCTATTATAAAGATGCAACCGCAATCATCTTTGACAAGAGAGGTGCTAAGTTCTATAACAATCAGGATGACCTTGTCGCAAAGAAAAAGCCACTTTTCATGATTCCATTCTTCCGCGATGGTAAGGTGAATGTGCTTCCGCTTGATGCTTTCTACAAGCTGATGAAGGCGAGAGAAGAAGAAATCGCAGATCCAGAAAAGTTCTCTGTCTACAGAACTTATAAAGTAGTTCCCGGTTACCGTGGATCATGGAAGTATCTATCTTTCGCTTATGCATGCCTGGCTGTGCTGATTATCCTGAACTGCGCTAAGCCGCTTGCTGTAATCATCGGACTGAGCGCTGCATTCTAAAGTATACTCCATCATAAACCTTAAATAAAAATGCACAAAAAAATACGCTCCGGATTATCTCCGAAGCGTATTTTTTTATGTCTGTAATTTAATCGATTACTGTTCTTCCGCCTGTGATTTTTCTTCAGCGGCAACTGCAGCATTTACTTTATTTACCGGATGGTTTTCCTTCACCATGTCTACAGCTGGTTTTCCTATAGCTTTTACGCCTTCAGTCAGAGCATCAAAAGCATCAGTCTTCCCGTCCACTACATCACGAGCCTTCGCTTTAATTGCTTCCTGCTGTTCGAATTCCTTCTGATACTTTTCATTTGTCTTATGAAGCAGATTATCCAACATAGGACGCTTACTTCTTACAACATAGTAGAAGGAAACTACGATAAGGACAAGGCCGATAATAACTTTCATATTTCCGTCCATAGATGACCTCTTGCGGTTCTTATCTTTCTACATCGAACTTGATAGTCTTAGTCTCAGTATCGATGTGGCACATTGCACCAAATGGCAGAGTCATCATCTTGTCACCGTGACCGGATTCGATGCCATACAGTACTGGAATATCCAGATCGGACAGAATATCCTTGAAGTTTTCCAGTTCGTTATATTCAGGGCAGTTTTCGTTAGTTACATCAGTGAACTGACCCAGGATAACACCCTTGCACTTTGCGAACTTTCCTGCATTCTTCAGGTGGTAAGCCCACTTTTCAATCTTGGATTCTGGTTCGCATACTTCTTCGATGAAGATAATCTTATCTTCAGTATCCATTTCGAATGGAGTAGCCATGGAAGCAGACAGCAGAGACAGGTTACCGCCAACCAGAACGCCGGAAGCCTTACCTTCCTTCAGAACGCCGATTTCATAACCTTCTGGGTTCTTGTATTCTACAGTACCTTCTTCAGCATTGATCATTCTGAACAGACCTTCCTTGGATTCTTCATCGAAATCGCCAACCATGTTGGAAGAAACCATTGGACCGTGGAAAGTAACCAGGTCACACTTCTGGTTGAACAGCAGGTGGTAGTTTGTAACGTCACTGAAGCCCAGGAAAATCTTAGGGTTATTCTTAACGATTTCAGTATCGATGTATTCCATAGCACGGGAGCTGCCATTACCGCCTCTTACGCAGAAGATAGCATCGATTTCAGGGTCTGCGAACATCTTGTTGATCCATTCGCCTCTCTCCTTACCAGTACCAGCCATGATACCTGCATAATCCTTATCCAGGTTATCAGACATCTTTACCTTGTAACCCATGTTTTCCAGAGTTTCTTTTACTAAAGCAATTCTTTCAGTGCTAATCTTGGAACAGCCGGCTACAACGCCAATAGTATCGCCAACATTTAACTTCTTTGGAAATTTCATTTTATAATTC
>CAZLJV010000034.1:0-8363 GCA_964559965.1 uncultured Oscillospiraceae bacterium
AAAACAATTATTTATTTGCCTCTACCATCCAAAAGATGTATACTTTAGTTGAAGCATAAAAGCGTATGAATGCGTATGAATGCATATTGAATAAGGAGGATTACAGTTTATGTCCAATTACAACATATATTTCAGCCCGACTGGAGGCACTAAAAAAATCGCAGATATGCTGGCCGGCAATATCTTCTCAGAAAGCAGTGAAGCTCCAGCGAAACCAGCATATAAAGAGCTTGATATCTGCCGCGAAATTTTCCCAACCGAGTTACAGGAAAACGATGTCTGTATCATATCAGTTCCATCATTCGGCGGACGAGTACCTACAGTTGCAGTTGAACGCCTGAAAAAGATTCACGGAAATGGAGCTGCTGCAATCTTAAACTGCGTTTACGGCAATCGAGACTGGGATGATACACTTACCGAACTTCAGGATTTATTAACAACTCAAGGCTTCAGATGCGCAGCAGCTGTCGCTGCAGTTGCTGAGCACTCCCTTTTCCGCCAGTTTGCCACCGGCAGACCTGATGCAGAGGACATGTGTGATTTAGTCAGATTTTCCCGCAAAATCCGTGCTGTCATGACGCAGTTTACAGCAAAAGATTACGGTAAACTCAGGCTTTCCGGCAACCATATAGCATACAAACCATACGCAGGAGGACCGTTCAAGCCTACAGGCAACGAAAACTGTACAGGCTGCGGATTTTGCGCAGAAGAATGCCCTGTTGGTGCAATCGATAAAGCTAATCCTAAGGAAGTTAATTCCGATATGTGCATAAGCTGTATGCGCTGCGTTAAGGTATGTCCTAAGCAGGTAAGAAGCTGTGATACTGCCCTGCTTAAAAGTGTGTCCGAAAAAATGGCACCTGCACTCAGCCCACGAAAATCAAACTTCCTATTCTTACCTTTCGAAAGCGGCAAATAATATGAACAATATTGATACTATGGATAATTCAAAAAAATTCAACGGAAGAGCGGCTGTATACACGGCAAGTCGCCCTTCATATTCTAACTCGCTTATCGACTGCCTGTGCCAGTCCTATGGCCTTTCAGGTGCATCTGCTATTGCAGATATCGGCTCCGGAACGGGGAAATTTTCTCGCCAGATTTTAGAGCTTGGTATTCCTGTTTTCTGTGTAGAACCTAATGATGAAATGCGCCATATTGCTCAGCTTGAGCTTGATTCATACAGCAATTTTTATTCTGTTGATGGCAGCGCAGAAAGAACAAATCTAAAAGATAATTCAGTGGACTGGATTTTATCAGCACAGGCTTTTCACTGGTTTGATACAGATAAGTTTAAGCAGGAATGTAAACGCATTCTAAAAAAAGGCGGCCGCGTTGCTCTCATATGGAATATGCGTGATATGAATGAGTCTTTGAATCAGGATTGGAGCAAGGTGTTCGAACGATACTGCCCTGCCTTCTGCGGTTTCAGCAGCGGAATCCAGCAAGATGACAGCAAGATTAAGTCCTTTTTCGAAACTGAACTCGATTCAGGATTCGGCTTGGGATATGAATTCATTTCCTTCGATCACACGTTAATCTTCGACAGAGAGAAATTCATTGAAAGAAGTTTATCCAGCTCTTATTCACTTCAATCCGGCGACGCTGATTTTTCATCATACATCGATGCACTTAACAGAGTCTTCGACACATATGAACAAGAGGGTAAGGTTGCTATTGTCAACAAATCAATTGCTTATATCTCTAAAAGCATGATATAATATACAGATGGGCATAAAATTAAACATAATATGTTCAAAAAAGATAAATGGAGATATAGAATGTCTAAAAATGAATTGATAAAACGTTATAGTCTATTTGTAGTCAGCCTTTTTTTCTCGGCACTAGGTGTAGCCTTCACTAAGAACGGTGAACTGGGTGTTTCCCCTATCTCATCTGTCGCTAATGTGATGAGCTGTAAATTCGATGCGCTTTCCTTAGGAACTTGGCTTATTATCTGGAACTGCGTATTGATACTTGGACAAGTAGTTATATTGCGTAGGAACTTTCAGCCAATTCAGCTTTTGCAGATTCCGCTTTCATTCCTTTTCGGATGGTTTACAGATTTATGCATGTGGCTTGTTTCACCGATCCCCGTGAACAGTTACATTTCTCGCCTCCTTATGGTTATCATCGGAATCATAATCTTAGGCTTCGGCATTTCACTTTCTGTAATTGCTAATGTAATCATGAATTCCGGAGAAGCATTCGTAAAGGCTGTTGCGGATACTGCTGGCAAAGAGTTTGGGAATGTAAAGATATGTTTCGACATATTTTGTGTAGTGCTTGCTCTCGTCCTGTCACTTATTTGCTTTGATTTTAAGATTGTAGGCACAAGAGAAGGCACAATTATTTCTGCACTTCTCACCGGTATGGTTGTGAAGTTCTGGCAGAGCAAATTACATATCAATTTTGGAGAGGAAAATGAAGTCTGTAGAAACGAAAACTGTTAAGCATTTGCTGCCGGCTGCGGCCATTATATTTCTAACTTTAGCAGTTTCTCTTTTCCTTTACGAAAAGGTCATGAACTATGAAGAAGAACAGTGCTGGCAGGAATTAAGTACAACGGCAGAAACCGTTCAGAAAGAAATATCGACCAAGTTAATTGATGAGATAACTAAGCTGCATTTGATGCAAGAAATTATGTTAGATAACGGGATATTCTCTGCAGAAGATATCGGACAGCTTTACCTGGATACCGTGCAACCTACAACCATATTCTCCAGAATAGATGTGCTTTATCCCGACAATACCCTTGTTTCCAACGGTCAGGTTATCACACCTGGCGAAACTTTCAACTCCGACTTCAACTCCGACTTCGACTTCGATTTTGATAAGATTGTAAGCGACGGAGAGCGTCTGACTCGCAGAACGACTGACTTTTTAACTGGTGACCAGTACATCTACTATTTGCTTCCTGTTGAATATAATGGAGATGTGTCCGCTGTGCTTATCGCTGCACTGGATACGGCTCACCTTTCAGATATTTTTCAGCCACTTATATATAATGGTGAGGCTAATGTATGTATCATCGATTCCATCGATGGGAATTACATAATGGACTCCTGGCATAAGGAGCTGGGAAATGCCTATCAGGACGAAGGAAGAGAAATGCTTCCCGGCTATGAAGATGTAGATGCTAAGAAAGCTCTTAGAAACTTGGAAACAGGCACTGCTGCCTTCAAATCCAAAACGACCGGAAAGAATATTTACCTTCACTTCACACCAATGGGAATCTTCGATTGGCAGCTTTCAATCTTTGCTGAAGAGGATGTTCTGTTTGCGAATATGGTCCATCTTCGCAGAATTTTCCTTGCGGCCAGCATAACTGAAGCTGCTTTAATAGCCATGTATTTTTATATGTTGTTTCAGAACACGCGAAAATTAGAAAAGAGTTATGAATATATTCAGAGTCAGCAGGAAGAACTTACTCGCATCAGCTATATCGATCTTCTCACATCGCTTCATAACAGAAATAAATTTATGGAGGATTTATCAGCTTTCACCCTAAATCCCCCATCAAAAATCGGAGTTGCATATTTAGATCTTAACGGTCTTAAGCAGATAAATGATACTCAATCACACGAAGCTGGCGACCGATTCCTGCAACAAGCTGCTTCGGCTATGAATAAGCACTTTCCTAACAGCTCGTATCGCATCGGCGGAGATGAATTCGTTATTCTGTGCACGAACACTGATGAAGACAGATTTTGCGAAGAAATTGCGAAGCTCCGTGACTCCCTCGAGAGAGCTAATGTCAGCAGCGCAATAGGTACCTGCTGGCAAGCTAATGTTTCAGATGTGAATGCTGTGCTACACCATGCAGAAAAACGCATGTATAAGCACAAAGAAAGCTTTTACCTTGCTAATGCGCCTCTCGAAAGGCCGAAAGTATATCGCCAACGGTAAAAAAAACACTGTTATAGATCCGTTCATAACAGTGTTTTTTCATAGCTTTTTTAGCGAATAAAGTGAGTAGGTGTCCATGGCTCACGCTGCGGAATACCATATGCCTGCTTACCTAATTCAATACTTTTCATTAAAAATGCCATATTGCGAGCAAGGGTACGCATAGTCTGCTTGCCTTCTTCATCCTGCATTGCATCGCCCTTTTCACGGCCGTGAATACTGTTCCAGTACTGACCTGAAGCTACAGGCATACCGGAAATAGTGAAATACTTGTTCAGCTCATCGAAGGTTGCAGAACAGCCACCTCTTCTTGCACATACTACGCTTGCCCCCACCTTCATAGTCTTATCGAAAGGTGTGCTGTAGAACAGGCGATCAAGACAGGCAATCAATGTAGCATTGGCAGAAGCATAATATACAGGGCTTGCCACCACAAGGCCATCAGCCTCTTCAAATTTGCCTGCAAGTTCATTTACTACATCATTGAATGCACATTTGTCGTGAGTGTAACAATATCCGCAGTGAACGCATCCGCGTATAGGTAAATTTCCCACCTGAACAGTTTCAACTTCTATTCCCTCTTCCTGGAATACGTTTTCCATTTCTTTAAGAGCAATCTCCGTATTTCCACCCTTTCTTGGGCTTCCGTTAAGAATTAATACCTTCATTTTTATTTCTCCTTTTCTTTTACAGTCTATTTATTCACAAATTCGCAAAACTCTTGTATTGCACATTCTTCGCATTTCGGCTTTCTGGCATCGCAGCACTGTCTCCCATGAAATATCAAGCTGTGATGAGTTCTTGACCATCGCTCCTCAGGAATCCTATCCATAAGCGCAAGCTCCGTTTTCAGAACATCTTTTTCTGATACGAGGCCAATTCTATTAGCAACTCGGAAGACGTGAGTATCGACTGCAATCCTCTGATGTCCAAATCCAACTGATAAGACTACATTGGCCGTCTTTCTTCCCACACCTGGGAGTTTAACTAAAGCATCATAATCTTCAGGAACCAGTCCATCATACTCTGCTGCCAGAACCTTAGCCATTCCAACTATATTCTTAGCCTTTGTCCTATACATGCCGATGCGGTGCAGATAACCTTCCACCTCTTCAACATCAGCCGCCGCAAGTGCAAAAGCATCTGGATATGCCTCAAAAAGCGCCGGCGTAACCTGATTTACACTTTTGTCAGTAGTCTGAGCCGAAAGAGCAACCGCCACAATCAGCTGAAATACATTTTCGTGATGCAAGGCACATTCCGCATCAGGATATATTTCCTCAAGTCTATCTAAAATTTCATTTATATCTTCTGTCCGAACCATCTGCTTCGTCCTTTCCGTCCTTTCTGCATATACTATATATACCCAAATCTGTCAATCTATGTTCTGTCATATTCGCAGCAACCCTCTCATCGTCATACTCAGCCTCTCCCAACTGATTATCATAAGGATCACTTCGCCAATTTCTGCTCTCCGGCACGAAATCACATGCAGACCCACCATAAGCCGGATCGCAGTACAGCCAGCCCACTTTTCCTTCTGAATATCTTCTGGCAATGGAACTGTTAACGATTTTAATTTATCATAATTCACCGCTGCATTCCTCCATTCTTAACTAACAATTATATCAAATCATAGAAAAAAACTCAACTTGACAAACCCATTTCCCCATGATAAGATTTTTTCAGATTGTATACAATACTAAGGAGGCGTGAAGATGATCAAGCTGGACTTTCTAAGTGATGATTATCAGGAGAATAAAACGAAAGCTCAGAAAATCGAGGAAGAGCTGAAAATTGATATTTTGCAAGGGAAGCTGCGAAGCGGCCAGCGAATCGTAGAGCAGGACTTGTGCGACAAGTATGGCATAAGCAGAACTCCGATTAGGGAGATTTTGCGGAGAATTGAGTCCGAGGGGCTCATTGAGACGATTCCTAATCGAGGTGCCTTCGTCAAGGGTTTCACTCAGCGTGACATAGATGATTTCTGTTCGGTGAAGACTTTGCTGGAGGTGCAGTGCATTCAGTGGGCAATTGAGCGAATTACTGAAGAGGAAATGGAGCTGCTTGAGCAGACTTTTGAGTTTATGGAATTCTATACCATGAGTGGTGACTTGGAGAAGATGCTCCACATAAATCGTGGGTTTAAGTCTGTCATTTACCGTGCCTGTCACAATCGCGATATGGAGAAAACTCTCAATCGCTACGATTTTTACATAACCAATTCCACCTTGCAGAAGCGTTATCCTGCGAATTACCTTACGACTATTTTGGAGGAGCATCGTGCCATTTTCGAAGCTTTCAAGGCTCATGATGTAGATGCTGGGATTGCTGCTGCTGAGCGTCATCGTGTTGGTACGCTTCTTAGAAGAAAATAGGCTGCTTGCTGGCTTGCTGCACTTGCTTGCGTGATGCAAAACACAAAAATGCTGTACTTGCGGAAAATTCCACAAGCACAGCATTTTATATTTAGACTGCTATTTGCTTATTTTACTTATATTATCTGATTTTTAGGACGAAATGCGAGGTGACGATCTTCGCCTTCGCCTTCCACCTCTATTATTACAGCACCGCCGTCCATCAGCTCACCTTTGATTATCATAGATGCAATTTCTGTTTCCACATGTTTCTGCAGATAACGCTTAATAGGACGAGCACCGTACTGAGGATCATATGCTTCCTGTGCGATGAACTTCTTAGCTTCATCTGTAAGTGTCAGAGACATATTGCGATCTGCAAGGCGCTTTTCCAGAGCCTTGAGAGACAGCTCGATGATTCTGCTTATCTGATCTATTGTCAGAGGGCTGAATACTATAATGTCGTCTACTCTGTTCAGGAACTCCGGTCTGAAGAATGTCTTCAGCTGGTCTGTCACCTGCTCCTTCACATCTTCTTCAATAGTTCCATCTGCCTTCATATTTTCCAGCAGATATGACGAACCTATATTGGAAGTCATGATTACGATGGTATTCTTAAAGTCCACTGTGCGGCCCTGATTGTCGGTTAATCTGCCGTCATCAAGGAGCTGCAGCAAGATGTTAAACACATCTGGGTGAGCTTTTTCGATTTCATCAAACAGGATTACGCTGTAAGGTTTTCTGCGAACTGCTTCTGTCAGCTGTCCGCCTTCATCATATCCTACATATCCTGGAGGCGCACCTACCAGTCTGGAAACCGAGTGTTTCTCCATGTATTCGGACATATCTATTCTGATTATGTTTTTCTCTGTATCGAACAAAGACTCAGACAGCGCCTTCGCCAGCTCAGTCTTACCTACACCGGTAGGCCCTAAGAAGATGAATGAGCCAATAGGTCTGTTTTCATCTTTCAAGCCAGCTCTTGCTCTAAGGATTGCCTCGGACACTGCGGTAACGCCTTCTTCCTGACCGATTACCCTCTTGTGAAGAATTTCCGGCAGTTTAATCAGCTTATCACGCTCAGTTTCAACCAGCTTAGCCACTGGAATTCCAGTCCAGCCGGAAACAACTTCTGCGATTTCTTCCTCTGTAACTTCTTCCTTCAGCAAACGCTCACCAGATGATGCACCGCCTAAATCTGCCCCGCCAGCCTTAGCCTTTTCAGTTTCCAGCTTCTTTTCCAGTTCCGGAAGGACACCATACTTCAGCTGTGCCAGCTTTTCAAGGTCATACTTACGCTCTGCATCTTCCATCTGATGCTTAACATCTTCAATCTGCTGCTTCAAAGCCTTAACATCTGCAATGCCCTTCTTTTCATTCTCCCACTGAGCACGCATAGACGCATTTTCTTCCTTCAGAGAGGCCAGTTCCTTCTCCAAAATCTCTAATCTCGCAGCCGATGCCTTATCAGTTTCCTTACCTAATGCCTGCTTTTCAATTTCAAGCTGCATAATCTTTCTGCTTATCTCATCAAGTTCTGAAGGCATACTGTCAATTTCAGTACGAATTCGAGCCGCAGCCTCGTCCATCAAATCGATTGCCTTATCTGGCAGGAAACGGTCGCTGATATATCTGTCAGACAGTGTAGCACACGCTATCAAAGCACCATCTGTAATACGAACCCCATGATGAATCTCAAAACGCTCTTTAAGACCTCTAAGGATTGAAATTGTATCTTCTACGCTTGGCTGATCTACAAGCACCTTCTGGAATCTACGCTCCAACGCAGCATCTTTTTCGATATACTTACGATATTCATCAAGAGTAGTCGCACCTATGCAATGCAGTTCGCCTCGAGCCAGCTTAGGCTTAAGCAGGTTGCCGGCGTCCATAGAACCTTCAGTTCTGCCAGCACCTACAATGTTATGGATTTCATCGATGAACAGAATTATTCTGCCCTCAGACTTTTCAACCTCGTTGAGCACTGCCTTCAAACGCTCCTCGAACTCACCACGGAACTTAGCACCAGCAATAAGCGCACCCATGTCCAGAGCAAAGATTGTCTTATCCTTCAGCCCTTCCGGAACATCCCCATTG
>CAZLJV010000034.1:8463-13692 GCA_964559965.1 uncultured Oscillospiraceae bacterium
CGGCTCACCGATGAGAACAGGATTATTCTTTGTTCTTCTGCTCAAAATCTGAATTGCATGGCGTATTTCCGCATCTCGACCGATTACAGGGTCCAACTTGCCCTCTCTGGCCATCTCAACCAGATCACGACCATACTTGTTCAAAGCATCGTAATTGTCTTCAGGATTCTGGCTCGTAACACGCTGATTGCCTCTAACCTTAGACAGAGCTTCTAAGAAAGCATTGGTATTAATGTTATACTTAGCAAACAGCTTCGCACTTGGAGTTCCCCTCTCCTCCAGCAGTGCCAAGTAAATGTGCTCTACGCTCACATACTCGTCCTTAAACTGTTCAGCCTTCTTTTCAGCTGTCATAAGCAGCTGGTTCAGTCTGCGGCTCGCATACATGCCATCTGCCGCACCGCCGCTGACTCTTGGAAGTTTTTCAAGTTCAGCTTCCACATCAGCAGCAAGCGACTTAACATTTACGTTCATGTACGCCAGCAGTTTACCGATTAAACCATCATTCTGCTGGAGAAGTGCTAAATGTAAATGCTCCCCGTCCAGAGTCTGATGTCCCATGGAAATTGCAATATTCTGACTTTCCATTACTGCACTCTGTGCATTCTGTGTAAATTTTTCTATGTTCATAAATCCCCCTTCTTTCTGTAAAGAGTAACAATTAACATGTATTATTTTTTCTACATGATTATAATATACCCAAAAAATCAAAAAGTAAAGTGTTTTTTAGCACTCATTTACTTAGAGTGCTAACAATTTAGATTTCTGACACATTTGACACAGAATCGACACATTTATTCTAATTTCTAATTAGAATAACAGCAAATCGAAGAAGAAATTGCTGACTGGACCTATTACCATATCTGTAATATCAAATAAAATCAGCAGCATCAAAATCGCAAATCCGTTCTGGTAAAACTTCCAATACCAGTCATACTTCTGCAGATTAAATATCTGTGTCAAAATTCCAAAACCATCTAATGGAGGTACTGGAAGGAGGTTAAATGCCATAAGTGCAATATTTATAGCGAAAGTATACAGAAGAATATCGAGCAACACGCCTCCGATTCCATAATAGAAGCTTTCTGACATTCCATTTATCATAAACTTGATGATAAATGAGCAGACTACTGCAAGCAAAAGGTTCGTAACTACACCTGCAATGGAAACGATGAACTCATCACGACGGCGATGCTTGTAATAGTTAGGATTAATCTGAACCGGTTCTCCCCAGCCGAAGCCAAACAGAATAAGAGTAATGAAACCAACCGGATCGATATGATGCGTTGGATTCAGAGATAAACGGCCCTGCAGCTTAGGTGTCGGGTCACCAAGCCAGTAAGATGCATATCCGTGTGCAGCCTCATGGAATGTAAGTGCAATGATAATGCCGGGAAGACTTATCAAAGTATCATAAATCCAATCGCTGATGCTTCCCCCTGACATCACTCTGTTAGCGCACATGATAACCAGTATGATTATGATTGCTGGATTGACATTTCTAAATATATTTTTCCTATTGTTCATAATTTAATTGATTCCCCTCTTTCTTTTTCTTAGCGAGTAAATATATCATGATATTTTATCACACTTCTAAGGTTTTGAAAATATACATATAGTAAAAGAAATATGATGATTTCAAGAAAGGTGGTTAAAGGTGGTTTCAATGAACACATCTCTGGTTTGTATTGATATCTACACAGTAAGCGAGGGCGATACACTCTACTCCATCGCCGAAAAGTATGAACTTCCTGTAAGCCTTCTCATGAAGGTAAATGGAATAGAAGATCCGTATAACTTGATGATTGGAACACGGCTTTGCATCCCCGGTACGGAAGATCAGCTTCCTAAACCTCCACAGTGCTGCTGCCGCAAGCATACCGTTGCTCCCGGTGATACTTTGTACTTAATTGCAAAAAAACATGGAATAAAGTTAGATGCACTTATGCGTGCCAACCCAGACATGGATCCATACAATCTGATGATTGGAACAGAGCTTTGCATTCCTGAATAGGCAGAAAATCCCCTCTTGCGAGGGGATATATTTTTGTTACGGGATTACAATAATTAGGTAGCTTGTGCTTTTTTCGGGAATTTTTCAAGTATCAAAAGAAGGCTCTGTGATAATTTTTTATCACAGAGCCAAATTTATACAAAAATATACAATTTTTTAGTTTTAGTTTGCTATTGTTCCATTTCGAAGCATTCTGCCTTATTTACAATTAGTAAGTCTTGTAACCTTGCTTCTTGTAAATTCCTTCTTCGTTGCCAGTGATTTTTCTTCTAAAGTCATATCTAAATCAAAGTTGAATCCGGCATCTGCCATTCCTGCATTTACTAAGCATGTAATGACAATTTCCTTAGTCAGCCATGGATTCAGAACTAAAATTGGACCTAAGGTGTTTGTGAAAATAGCATTGTTTTTCATCGCACCTTCGTTTCTGTCTTTTCCTGTGTTTCCATAACCATATTCCAGCTGTCCAAATGGCTTTTCACGGCTTTCCACGTCCATCATCTGAATCTGCGAACCGAAAATTTCCATTTCTTCCTTCGCACCGGCAAACTTAGTACGGAACCAAAGGTCATCACCGTATACCATCTTTCTTTCTGCAAAATCGCAGTCGATTAAGCCCAGACCTTCGATAATGCTTCCGTCCTCACGGGTGATTTTCTTACCGAAGATGCACTGGCTTGTACCAGTAACCAGCATTACCTTGCCTGCTTCCACAAACTTTTCCAGTTCAGCCTTGTATGGAGTAAGCCACTCGATAATTGCAGGGAATGATACGATTTCTCCCGGTGAACAGAAGATAAAATCATAGTCCATAGGCACGAAGCCTTCAGTATCGAAGTCGATGCGATCTACACAAACTTCAGCTCCAGCCGCCTTAGCCGCCCTTTCCAGAGCCAGGAGATTTCCGCGATCGCCATGAATATATAAAATATCAGGAAACAGCCATGCTGCCCGAATTGTCTTGTTCTGCTCCATGTTATTCTGCCTCCTTTAATTTAAGTTTCTTCTGCATGTGTTCAAAAGTATGCAGCCAAGTAATCATATAAATGTTGTCCGTCTCTGCCTTATCAATTTCTTCGAAAATCATATCTACATCTTCGCTGTCAATTGTTACAATCTTAGCTGGATCTACGCCTTCATACAGCAGTCTGTTAGTAGTATCATAACAAACTCTTTCGGAGAAGCAGAAGTACTTTTCTACATCACCTTCAACTAACTTGCTGAAATCGCAGTCAAAAGCATAGAAAGTATTAGTATAGTTAGGAACCATATCTACCAGCGGGCAAAGTCCCAGGCATACCATCTTTCTTTCCTTGTCAGATGCCATAATATTGATGCAAGTCTGCAGAGTTTCAGGATTTTCCTGCTTAATACGCATGTACTTAATAGTCTTATTCTTGTATTTGAGGATTTCGAAACGACCGCCTACGTTCTTAAAGCTGCCAAACGCCTTAGCCGCATCTGCTGGTTCAATTCCTGCGAATTCCTTAGCTACAGCAATAGCTGCCGCATAGTTGTACAGCATGTATGGAATGTTATATGGCATAGTGAATTCTGCACCTTCTGCAGTGAACTGTCTCTTCGCAAAATCCACGTTTCTCACGGTGTAGTCTGCTTCCTGATTGCTTCTGTTTCCGCAGTTTGTGCAATGGAACGGACCTACGCCATCGTTATTATAGTGATCGAAAACAATCTTGTGATGGCACACAGGGCATGCCATAGTAGGCATACCTTCCTTCTTCACGAAGGAATCCACATGCTTTTCAACGCCATAAGTGATTACATTAGTTGTAACCTGATCGAAAGACTTGGATCTTGGTTCTTCATTATTCAGGAAGAGGCGCATACCCTCTTTCTTCATAACTGGAGATACCTTGCGATAGATGAAATCTGGATCGCCATTTCTCTGAACCTGGTCTTTCTGCAGATTAGTTACCAGCACATTCTTAGCTGGCAGCTGCGCGTGGATAATAGGCATGTAGCGTTCATCTGTTTCGAAGATATAGTAATCTGCCTTAACACGGCCGGTCAGCGTGGAGTTCTTCAGCAGTGCTGTTGCAACACCAGCCAGCAGATTAGCACCTTCCAGATTAGAAACCACTGTCTTACCATTTGTCTTTAAGATGTGGTTAATCAGATTGTTCGATGTGGACTTTCCGTTTGTTCCTGTAATAAACAGAACCTTCTCTGGGTCAATTCCCTTAAAATGAGCAACCATCTGCTTATCTATGAGAAGTGCCTTCTCACCAGAGAAGTTGGAGCCACGAGACTTATCGATTATGTTGATCAGAAAATTGATACATTTCCCGAACCAAAGTGCAAGTAAAAACTTCATTTTTTCCTCCTTGAATTTAATGATACCCTTTATTATAGCATACTTTCAATTTTAATGCTATAAGGAATCCCACAATACACAGTCCTGTAAGAAGAAAAAAAGTAATTTTCATAATTGTCAGCATAAGCTCCGGCGGTGCATCTTGAAGTTTTCCCGTTCCCACCCAAGCACTGGTCACTAAGGAAGCTGCACTCATGCAAATGGTATGTCCCAGTGAACGCATTGTAGATAAGGAAGCCGATGCCAAAGTATGTTTATCATTTCCTGCCGATGCAAACACCTGCGCCGTATTAGGTGCAGAAAAGATAGCACAGGCAGCACCTGCTGCCGCAAGCCCTGCTAATATGAGCTTCATTCCCATAATACCTATCGTTACTCCAAACCAAGCTGCCACTGCCGCAGTCCCCAGCATTCCGCAAGCAGAAAGCGTCTTAAAGGAAATCCTGGTTCCGGAGATTTTGCCGATAAATATGGACAGGGTCGCCTGCACAATGGGTGAAATCGCCAAAATCATGCCTGCCTTCCAGGACGAATATTCCATGCAAGACTGCATATAAATTGAAAGCTGATAATTGATAACGAAGTTTGTCCCATAGTTAATCATTGAAATCACGCAGCCATAGATAAAATCCGGATTCTCCCTCATCCATCTCAGCGGCAAAATCGGTGCAGCTTCTTCTTTAGCCCCTCCCCGACTTTGTGCTCCACGAAAAAATGCCACCGCAGAAACGCCTGCTGTGGCGAAAAAAATCCATCTCCAGCCAAAAATCTGATTTATCATCCCACCTGCCACCGGGCCAGCCGATAAACCGAGATAAGTAGCTGCAGTGGAATATCCGAGGATTTTGCTGCGCTGACTTTCGTCGGCAGACTCGACAAG
>CAZLJV010000035.1:0-13429 GCA_964559965.1 uncultured Oscillospiraceae bacterium
AGGCAATTTTATTAAATTCCTACGATTCCGATGATTGTAAGGTTATCGAAATTAACCGGAAGAAAATTTCAATGCATTTTAACAAATCCAAGAAAACACCGTGTTTTAGACATTTTACCGCAAAGAAACTTAGAAACCTTATGCGAGTATTTTTCAAAGTTTACTAACCGTTCTGCCGTAAAATACGTGGTAATGGATATGAGTACCCTGTTCCGGAGTATGGCAAAAAGCTGCTTTCCGAATGCAAAGATCGTTGCGGATAAATATCATGTATATCGCCAGGTACTATGGGCATTTGAGGATGTAAGAAAAAGTGTACAAAAGGATTTTGCGGACGAAAGGCGCAGGTATTTTAAGCGTTCCAGAACACTGCTTCTGAAAGTAAAAGAAAAACTCAACGAGGACGAAAAGGAGCAAATATCGATTATGCTGAGTCTGTCAAAGCAGCTGGCTCAAGCATATTACTTGCTGCTTTTTTAACGATGATTCCACCCCAACATTTGATATAGAACCTAATTTAGACTATCCAAAAAACCTGCTGCACGATACGCTTCGCACAGCAGGTTTTGATTCAAATATTAGAGCTTTTAGAGCTTATTAACCTAATGCAGCAAACCGAATGTATTACTTACTTAGCTGCGTCGCCAGTCTTTTCGCCCTTGGACTGCTTGGAGAATGTCTGCAGACCTTCTACAACCAGGATTACAGCCAGGATAGCCATAGCTGCTGCGAAGATTAACTGGAACCAGTCGCCCCATAATGCTCCGCCTTCGCCAATCAGAGTGACCTTAGCCATGATTGTCTTAACCAGAGATGTCAGAGTAGCAATCAGCATGAATGCCATAGGTACGAAGAACATCTTGTTGTTCTTACCTACGTTACCTAACCAAGCAGCTACAGCCATCAGAGCGATACCTGCCAGTAACTGGTTTGCAGCACCGAACAGACCCCAGATCTGGGACAGCTGCAGGAAGCCAAGTACGGAACCGATGGATACCATGATAACAGTACCTACCAGTGGGTGAGTCAGGAACTTACGGATACCAGTTGCATCCTTCCAGGATTCTTCACCCTTCTTCAGGAACAGTTCACTGAACATGAATCTGGAGAGACGAGTACCGGAGTCCAGGGAAGTCAGTGCGAATACGGAAACTGCCAGAGTCAGCATAGCATAGATTACGCCATAAACCTGACTTGTTTCAGTACCGAACATAGTTGCAATACCTGCAGCGAATGCAGCAGATGGGGAACCATATACCCTAGACATGTAGTTATCAAATACCATACCTACAGCGATCAGAGCGATGATAGCCAGTGCGGATTCGATCAGCATGGAACCATAACCGATAGGCTTAGCGTCCTTTTCGTTAGCTAACTGCTTGGAAGAAGTACCGGAAGCAATCAGGGAATGGAAACCGGAGCAAGCACCGCAAGCAACTGTAATGAACAGAGTTGGGAACATGTCAGATTCACCACTAAATGCAGGAATAGAGAATTCACAGTTACCGTTGAATGCGGATAAGAAGATACCAACTACAGCAACGATCATCATAGCGTACAGCAGGAAGCTGGACAGATAGTCACGAGGCTGCAGCAGAATCCATACAGGTGCCAGAGAAGCAACTGTAATATATAATGCAATCAGCAGAATCCATGCAGTACGACCCAGAACCAGACCTACATTCAGACCGAATACGATACCAGCAACGATCATAACCAGACCGATTACAGTAGCAGTCTTAGTGTCCATGCCGAAACGAGTTGTCAGCATACCATAGATTACAGCCATTACGATGAACAGTACGGATACCATTGCAGTAGTTTCGTTTCCGTTTGGATTAGTAGTAATACCAACTGGGTTTTCAGAGTAGAAAGTACCAGCTACTACGTTTACGAAGGAAGCGATAACCAGAATCAGTACCAGCAGAGCGAATACGATGAATAACTTCTTAGCTCTGTCACCCATGGAAGTCTTGATGATTTCACCTACAGACTTACCACCGTTACGAACGGAAGCGAACATTGCACCGTAGTCATGCAGACCACCGACGAAAATACCACCGATGATACACCACAGGAATACTGGAACCCAACCAAACACTGCAGCCTGAATTGGACCATTAATAGGACCAGCTCCAGCGATGGAGGAGAAGTGGTGACCCATCAGAACTGCAGGTTTAGCAGCGACGTAGTCAACACCGTCATTTACTTCTACCGCAGGGGTAGGTTTCTTAGGGTCAATGCCCCACTGTTTTGCCAGCCAGGAACCATAAAAGATATAACCTGCAACCAGCGCGATAATTGCGGCGAGAATGATTAAAATAGCAGTCATAACTCAATCTCCTATCTTATAAAAAATTAATTTGGATATATATTGCTGAGAACATTTTTCAAGGACCGCCCCATTCGGTTAAAGGTCAGTTTCCCTGTACTCATGTCTCTAACAATCACACGATAATGACTCCAACCATGAAGCATATGCTTGTAGCTTTCATAGCGTTTGAGTCCCTTCAAATAAGCGGCAGCATCCGCATCCACCTGATCTGCCAGAACAATCAGCACCACATCGCTGCTGCGATGACCATCGTGGGGAACCACTCGGCTGAGTCCTGCCTTCCAGGCCGTTTCGTCCAGCACCTTCGCTTCATCTAATGTCAAATGTTCTGAAACTGCGAAGAAAACGAACTCCTTGCTCTCTGCTTCACTCAGCTTCGCCTGCTTAATTAGGAAAAACTGTTCCTCATGGGAATGAAACTCAGCTTCCGCAACGAAGGGCGGCTGAACATTTTCGTTCTTCACATCGTAATATCTGACAAACGATTTCAGCAACTCTGGAAGAGCTTCTTTTGCTGTCATAATATATACTCCTGTCTAAAATAAAATTGCGAAATGTATGCAATGTGTCCAATGTGTGTAATGTATAAAGTATACATCACATACACTTCACATTCTATTCTACTGCTGCTAACAAAAAAAATCAATTACCTTTTGTTAAAAAAAACAATTTTTTTAAACAAATTTTGAACATTTCCCGTATAACTTCATTTTTTTAAGTGCATTACGGTCTTTCTGTTACATATTTCCCCTCTTTATCGTAATGACCGTACTCGCCATACTCGCATCCGATGTGACGAGCCGTCATATCATCGACCAAAACACGCTTCCCTCTAACCTTTCTATACAGTTTCACCGTGCCGCTGCCATTTCCGCCATTCCACAGGCGATTGTGACGCTTCATCCCATCTGGATCCTCATATTTGACAAACAGCATATCCTTCTTCGCACATCTGATATCATACTCGATAGCCGCAGTCCTCGTCTCCTGCGCCACATGCCAGATAATCTCATCTTCAGTTTCCTCGCAGTCGAATTTAGTTCTGCACAAAGTCCAAAGTTTAGAGAAGTTAAACTCGAAACACTCCCCTTCGTAGCAAAATCCGCCCAGCAGCTTTCTATCCAGCGCCACGCAGTATACCTTCGGCCGGCCGCCTCCCACATCGAATACGGAGTTCTTCAGCTCTTTGCCAGTCAAGTTGCTCTTTAAATCGCATGAGGAAAGCCATACCCAAGGGCTCGTGAATCCTCTGCCCCAGTTTTTGTCAGAATATCCGAAGGAATTCTGCGGCTCAACCACATACTTTTCCCCATTATATACAACTGTACCAGAAAGCTCTGTCTTCATTCCTTCCGCATGCCAGTACATTTGGAATGCTTTTATGGCACGAAGAATTCTGCTCGTTCCGTAACCCACATCCCAGGCAATCTTTTTGTCCAGTTTAAGATCCCACTCCATGCTTCCAGCCTCGCAGATGTATTCAGGGTGAGATTTCACATCTTCTTCTGTCACGCACACGCTGCCCTTGAGCATATCATCTGAGCAGAAGCAATCCCCTGCTTCCACAGAAAAAGGTGCAGCGCCGTGGATTTTTACATGATTCCAGCCGAAGAAGCGGTGCATCTGACGAGCATCTTCGCCCCAGCAGCCAGCTTTAACCATGAGATAAGACGGGCGAAGCCCTTTTGCTTTTGACTCAGCCGCCTGTCCTAAGATTGGCTCATCGCCGCCAAGTGCTGGATTTATGGTGAAATATTCTATAAAAAACGGCTTTTCTTCGCCAGTTTCAGCATTTCGTGCTGTAAAAGAGTGCCACCACCAGTCGTATCCACGGCGGCGGAACGGTCCAGTGAGCATAAATTCATTTTTTTCGGGTGCTAATTTCGTAAACATATGTCCTCCCCTTTCGTCATTTACTATTTAGTCGTTTAACATTAAGTATTTTATCGCAAAATTCATAAAATTCCAACATATTTTTAATTAAGTTAAAATAGGTTAAAATGATATTATAACCCATTGCATCTTGCCACGCTCTGGGTTAAAATTAAGCCGTGAAGCAAAGATTTTGCGGAGCGAAAATAAAAGAAAGAGAAAATATAGTATACGTTTTGCAGCGTAGAATGCGGTGTTTGACTCACTTCTACGGTGACTTCGGTCAACTATGCTAGCCGAAGCTGCCCGATCGCCGGCGGTCTTCGATGCACGCTGGCACGATTCTTGCATTTTAATATTTGTCGTTCTATTTTTATACTTATATATAAGGAGGATTCTTATGAGTACTAACAAGAACACTCCGCAGGAATCCGGTTTCAAAAAAGAGATCGGCGTATTCGGCGGTGTAAGTATCATCGGCGGAATCATGATTGGTTCCGGTATTTTTTACATCGGTTCTTACGTTTTAGAAAGAACCAACATGAGCATGGGCTTAGCTTTACTGTGCTGGATCATCGGTGGTCTGGTATCCATCTTAGGCGGTCTGTGCTTCGCAGAACTGGGTGCTTGTGACCCTAAGTCTGGCGGTATGGTTGTTTACATGAACAAAGCATATCATCCAGCAGTAGGTTATTCTTTCGGTTTCACCAGCTGGCTGCTCAGCGGCTCCGGCTCCATCGCAGCTCTTGCTATCGCACTGGCAACTGCACTGAATAACTTCTTCGAAATTTCCAACATGCAGATCAAGCTGATTTCCATCGCAATTATCGTTCTGCTGACAGCTTACAACTGCTTCGGTATCAAGGCAGGTTCCATGCTGCAGAATGTATCCATGGTTGCTAAGATGATCCCTATCGCAGTTATCCTGTTCGCAGGTCTGTTCATGGGTACACAGCATCCTGATCTGTCTCTGGTTCCAGAAGGAACAGAAACTTCCTTCGGCGGCATGATTGGTATGATCGCATTCGCTACAGTAGCAACTCTTTGGGCTTACGAAGGTTGGACTAACCTGAACCCAGTTGCAGAAGAAATGAAGAACCCTGGCAGAGACCTGCCTCGCGCACTGATTCTGGGTATCGGCGGTATCACCGTTTTATACACCCTCTTCAACTTCGCAATCTACAGAGTTCTGCCTCAGGAACAGGTTGAATCCCTGATTGCAAGCGGCGACCTGTACTTAGGTACAACCGTAGCAAAAACTCTGTTCGGCGGTGCTGGCGGTGGTCTGATTCTGGCTACTCAGCTGATTGCAATCTTCGGTTCCTTAAACGGAATGATTATCGCATTCCCTCGTTACTACTATGAAATGGCTGAAGATGGACATTTCTTCAAAAATCACGCAACTCTGAACAAGTACGGCGTACCTCAGGTTGCTCTGATTTCTCAGGCAGTAATCTCCATCATTCTGGTTCTCTTAAGAGACTTAGACCAGCTGACTTCCCTGGTAGTATTCGCAGGTATGGTTTACAATGTACTGGTAATCGTCGCAGTTATCATCTACAGAAAGAAGTTCCCTAACATGGAACGTCCTTACAAGGCTTGGGGTTACCCAGTTACAGTTATAATTGCAGTTATCCTGTTCACAGCTCTGATGATTAACTCCCTGATTGAAGACCCTATCACAGCAATCGTTGGTCTGGTTGTTCCTGCTGCCGGCGTTGTTATCTGGTTCCTGTTCGACAGAAATCTGAAGAAAGCAAATAATAAATAGTACAAATTCGCAGAGTTGCCATCTCTCTAAGAGCCGTGGCAGCTCTGTTTTCAATTTCGCATATTACGAAGGAGGCTAAGGCATGTTTGACACCATAATTAAAAATGTTAGAATCATCGATGGCACCGGCGCTCCATGGTATCGTGCCGACATAGGCATTCGCCATGGCAAAATCTGTCGTATCGGCTTTATCGACCAGTCCGAGGCTATTTCTGATGCAAAATGTGCTGCCAAGGTAGTCGATGGGCGCGATCTCTACGCAGCCCCTGGGTTCATCGATATCCATTCGCACAGCGACACCAGTCTGCTTGCATGTCCGAGTGCGGAAAGTCGGATTTTGCAGGGAATTACTACGGATATAGGGGGAAACTGCGGTTTGTCGACGGCACCGGTAAGCACGGATCCTGAGAAACGGGAAATGCTGCGTGGCTATGTGGGGGATTTGCCTTATAACTGGAACAGTGTCGGTGAGTTTTTAGACGAAATGGAGAAGCAGCCTATCAGCGTGAATTTCGGCACTGAGGTTGGTCATGGAACGCTGCGTATTGCTGCCATGGGATTTGAAAATCGCAAGGCCACGGAGGCGGAAATGGCGCAGATGAAGGAGCTTTTGCGGCAGTCTCTTGAGGATGGTGCTTTCGCCATGTCCAGCGGCCTTATTTACCCGCCTGGGTGCTATGCGGATACGGAGGAATTGACGGAGCTTTCTAAGGAGCTTGTTCCTTTCGATGCTTTCTATGCGACTCATATGCGCAATGAGGGTGTCGAGGTAGTGGATTCTGTCAAAGAAGCGATAGATATCTGCCGCATTTCAGGTGCGCCTCTTCAGATTTCTCATCATAAGGTTTTGAAGAAGTCTGGTTGGCAGGTGCATTGCCGTACGACTATTGCTCTAATTGAGCAGGCTCGTCGTGAGGGCCTCGATGTCAAAGCTGACCAGTACCCTTACCGTGCATCGTCTACAACTCTTGATGTCAATCTTCCTTCATGGGCGTTCGAAGGCGGTATGGATGCGCTGTTTGCTCGTATCCAGGATCCTGAAACTCGTGAAAAAATGCGTCAGGAGTCCAACGCCAGCCATGCTGGCCGCTGGGGTGACATCTATGTTGGCTACGCTGCAAGCGAAAAGAACCAGTGGGTAGTGGGTAAATCCATGTTGGAAATTGCAGAAACCTTAGGTGTGGATCCAGCTGAGGCTGTGATGGACTTAGTTTTGGAGGAAAGAGGGCGTATCGACGAGATAGATTTTGGTATGTGCGAGGAGGACATTGAATACATTATGAAGCAGCCTTTCGTCATGATTGGGTCTGATGGAAAAGCAGCCTCTTTAGGTTATCGTGGCCGTCCTCACCCTCGATATTTCGGGACTTTCCCTCGTGTCTTAAGTCACTACTGCAGGGATCGCAAGCTGTTCCCATTAGAGACTGCGATTCACAAGATGACAGGCCTGCCGGCTTCACGCCTTGGACTTCAGGACAGAGGGCTTTTGAAGGAAGGAATGTGGGCTGACATCGTTCTGTTTGATGCGGATGCGATTAAGGATTCACCGAACTTCGAAAATCCGGTGCAGCCTTGTGCTGGCATACATCAGGTTTATGTTAATGGCATTCTCACTGCGGAGGACGGAAAACACACCGGAGCTGCTGCGGGCAAGGTACTGCGCCATGGCGTATAAGGTACTGTGCCTTGGCGTAGTGCTGTAACAGATAATTGATTTTAGCTTTACATTCGAATTTTGATTTGATAGAATATAGAAAAATATATGGATTCGGAGGAGACTCACAATGATGGAAAAAAAAGAAGTCGGCATGGTACCTATTCAGGGTAATCACATTAAGCTGACTGGATTCGAGGATTTTTCGAAGGGAATGCTGGTAAATATGACTCTCGAAGAAGGAGCAAATGGCGTTCTCAGAACATCTGCTGATGCAGCGGCTGACGGAATCTGGATTTCGCCAGTCTATTCCCCAGATAAGCCATTTAACGATTTGGTTCTGTCTTGGAACTGCAGCACACCAGTTGGCACTTATCTGGAGGTTTTCGGCAGAGTTTACCTTCCAGAGTATGATGGCTGGACTGACCCTGATGGTTTCACTTGCAGCGGTTGGAGTGACTGGATTACATGGGGTAAATGGGGTGCGCACATCGCGCGTAACTGCCCTTATCAGCAGGATACCCATGCTCGTAAAGACAGTACCGAAGACAACGGTTGGGTATATTCCAGCTCTCGTTACTGCGGCGGCGACAGCTCTCTGAATGTTCGTGGCGAAATGACTGCTGCTGCATTCCAGATTAAAGCTGTTCTCCATGCTGAAGAAGAATGTCGCACACTTCCTACTCTGCGCCTTCTTGCTGCAACCTGGAAAAATACTTTAGATCCAAATTGGCAGTGCGACTGCACTTATCCTGAAGAAACTGTTGCTGAAAAGGAAGCTGTACTCCTTGATACTCCTGCTATCAGCCAGATTGCTCGTGATCCTGATTACGGCGGAGTTATCTGCTCAGCAACTTGCATGACTATGCTGATGAATGGTCAGGGTGCCGACTACTTACCTGAAGATGTAGCCCTGTCCAACTACGACTACGGTTTCGGTGGAAACGGTAACTGGAGTTATACTTGTGCTCTTGCTGGCGAACACGGCTATGAAAGCTATGTTTCCTACTCCAGCTTCGAAGCAATTCGTCAAGAACTGAACCGTGGCTACGGTGTCGCTCTGTCCGTAAAATACAGCACAAAGGCTGACGACAGCCTGCCATATCTGGCTCACGGTGCTGCAAATCGTACAAACGGTCACCTGATTACCATCGTAGGTTATTACTACAGCGAAAAGCTGGGCGAATATGTATACTATTCTAACGACCCTGCTGCAAAATGTGACACCAATGTTGCTCATCGTGAATACAGCGAGTCTCATCTGAACAAGTGCTGGTATCGTCGTGCTGCATACTTCCTCCACGGAAAGCAGGAAGGTGCGGAAGATTTCACTCGTAAGTACATCGCTGCTGAGTTACGCCCTGTAGCTGAACATCCAGATCCATGGGTACTCACCGCTGGCGGTCGTGAAATCTTACTCCCAATCGACTTCTTAGACAGACGCCGTGAACGTTTTGGCAGCCACGGTACTATCTGCTACTATGTAGATGATGAGCCTATCGAAGTTCCAGAACCATGCCGCCGTGTAACTGCAAACCACCAGTTCTACTACGACGGATTCAACATCACTGCAGAAGGCTATCTGACATTTGATAACGGCCACCTGACCAACCTGCTGAAGGCCGGCAAAAAAGTCACACTCTACGTTATCAACAACAGCGGCACCATTTGGACCGCAAACTGCAGCCTGTAAACAACGGCGCAGTCGTTTATGGACAAATAAAACTCCACTCAATTTGCCCCGAAAGCATTTTGAGTGGAGTTTTTTCTTGTTCTAACTGTTTCGCCAACTTTCCGCTACAATTTCAATTCCTTCTTCACTCGGAAGTGGTACAATCCCATGAGAATGAACATACAAGCAAACCAAGACACATAATAAGCAAGGTAAATAGCCATAGTAGAGTGCATAATCGGGAATGCTATGGAAACTGCTGTAACACGCAGGATACACATGCAGAAAATCATGGTAGCCGAGCCGACCGCCGCCTTGCCAAGTCCGTTGAACACACCTGTGTACGCATTTATAATTGCAAGTGCGAAATAGAACGGAATCATATACTGTGCCATTTCTTTGCAGCATTCTAAAATCGATTCTGTCGGATCGAAAATCATAATAATCGGCTCACAAAGCATCATTATTATAGCACCCAACACTAATATGGAACCCACGCTCATCAGCGTGACAATGCGGCGACCAGATTCCACTCGATCAAGGCGCTTAGCACCGAAATTTTGTCCGGTGAAAGTAGTTATCGCCATTCTAAAACTTATTGCCGGCATTATAATGTAGCCGTCGATTTTGCAAAATATGCTCCATGCAGCGATGACATCTGTGCCAAGCAGATTGAGATTCCCCTGCAGCACCATGTTGGAAAGGCTCATTGTAAGCGATTGAATACCGATAGGTATGCCGTAGCGGAAGATAGTGCCGAGCAAGTACAGGTTGCGTTCTGGGTAGCGCAGCGCTGCACTATGTTCTTCACCCGCACCCGCACCCGCACCAAACCTAGGCAGGGAAAGAAGGCCGGAGAGGGAGATTTTGCGGAGAACGAGAAGGCAGGCAACCACGTTTGCAATAACAGTTGCTGCCGCAGCACCGCCTACGCCCATGTTGAAAATCTTCAGGAATACCAGGTCCAGCGCCAAGTTCAGCAGGCAGGTGGAAGCCAGATAGTAAAAAGGCGATTTGGAATTACCCATGGCCTGGAGGATAGATGTCCCCATGTTGTAGACCAGCAGCGGTATGAAGCCGAGGAAGTAAATTTTCAGGTAAACCGCCGCCAGGTCGAAAATGTCATCAGTTGTGTTCAAAAGCCGCAGAATCCACTCGCAGATTCCGATGGAAACCACTGTCAAAACCACTGACATAGCCGCTGACATGGCCAGCGAAAGGTTGATAGTGGTCCGAACCCTCTTCATTTTTCCTGCGCCGTATGCGTTGGAAATTACGATAGATGCACCCGTGGAAATACCCATGAACAGGCCAATCATCATGTTAATAAACGATGCACCCACGCCTACAGCTGCGATGGAAAGCCCGCCGTCATTGATACAACGCCCCACGATAATCATGTCAACCAGATTATACGACTGCTGCAGCAGATTGCCCACCAGCAGCGGAATTGCGAATTTTATTATATGTTTGGGGATACTGCCCTCGGTCATGAGCTGACCGTCCCGCTTCTCTTCACTCATGATTTTCCTCCATTTTTTCGCTCTATTTTATCGCTTATCGCTCTATTTCCTCGACCTCACGCGACTTGAGTCTCGCCCGTCAAAAGCCCCGTCCTTGCGTGATATCAGATGCTAAAAATCCATTCTGCGCAAAATATCCATGAACCGCTTCATCTGCAACGTCAGCAGTTTGTCTTTGTGATATGCCAGCTGACTCCAAACAGGTTCCGCCTCATCGGTACACTGAATTATGGCGATCTTGCCTTCTTGAACATGCTTTTCGATGATGAACTCCGGAAAATATGCCGCACCAGTATTTTGGCTCACCAGCTCGATTATTACATCAGTGTTAGCCATCTCAAGCACAGGGCGCAGCTCTAGATTCTTAATGGAAACTAGCGTTTCCAAACTTCTCCGGTAGCTCATACCCTTTTCCGTCAGAAGCAACGGCTCCTCCAAAATCTCCTCAATGCATACCTCGCTTTTCTTCGTCAGCGGATGACCTGCCGCAGCCACGAAATGTGCCCTTTCTTCCTTCTCCATCACACGCACCCAGTCATCTCGAAACTGCCTGCGGTCAAGGAAATATATCAAGTCGACTTCATTTTTCTGAACCATATCATAGAGCATTTCATTGGATCCCGTTTTAACTATGGTCTCCACCTGCGGACACTCCCTGCGAAAAGCCTCAAGCACTGCAGGCATACGATTTATGCACAGAGAATCTACCGTACCGATTCGCAGAGTGCCCTTTACATCAGGCACCTCGCCCATGTCCTGCCTTGCAAATTCTACAAGATGAATTATTTCCCGGGCATGATCACGGAATCTTCGCCCCTGCTCCGTCAGCTTCACGCTTTTTCCGATGCGCTCAAACAGCAAAACCCCCAGTTCTTCCTCCATCTGCTTAATCTGAACCGTGACGGTTGACTGGGAGTAACCGAGTTCCTCCGCAGCTCTTGTAAAACTTTGCATTTCCGCAACTCGCAAAAATGTCCTCATGTTCCTAAATTCCATAACTTGCTCCCGTTTTCTATTTGTTTTTTTAAATGTATTTATAAAAATTATGAATTTTACTAATTTATAGTTTTATGTTACACTATGAAATATAGAAAGTCAATGCGAACTTGATTTTATTCTTTTCGCAATTACCCATAAACAAATATACACCCATAAAGAAGACGACCCGCAGATTTTGCTCCGCGGGCCGTTTTCTGTCTATATAGTTAATTATTCCTTATTTTTCGCCTTGCGCCAAAATATGCACACAAAGTACAGCAGTCCGCAATATCCTATAATCGGATAGAACATACCTATCAGTTCGCTGAACGACAGCAGTCCCAGTAAAAATGTGCCGACCGCAACCCCAACAGCTAAAAAGCGATCCTTCTTCTCATCACCCAGCGAAAACTTAGTACATATAGTCCACATCATGGCAGAACTTGCCGAAAAAATCCCCAGCACCAAGAACACCGAAAATACAGCACCGAGAAGCCAGCCAATCTGTTTTGCTAAGTAAAGGTTAGGAATTGCAAGAGCCGCAGTTTCCCCACCGTTTAGCAAAATCGCTGTATTTATAACCGTTATAGCTGACATAAGAAGCACGGCTCCGAGAAACGCTCCCATTTTCGCCTCCTTCGGACTTGCCGCTGTCTTGCCCAGCTGAGTATAGTAGACACTGCCACAGAGAAAATTATAGGAAGCATAAAGAATCGCACTAATCAGCCAGTGAGGCGATGACTGTGACTGAGCAAGTGCATCAGCATAGTTTCCGATTTGGTCAAAATTCCCGAAATCACGAATCACAGTTACTCCACCTACCAGAAGGCAAAATCCGATCATAGAAGGCCCTATGAAGGACAGGACTTTTACTAGGCGGTTAAAGCCGATGAAATATGAGATCAAAATCATGGCTGACATTATCGCTGCACCCACATAATGATTTACTCCATAATACTCTGCAAGCGTTGCACCTGCACCGGAAATCAGCACTGACATAACCGGAATCAGCGTAATTGGCACAAGCCACGAGTATACCTTCCCAAGTTTAGCACCGCAGAAATGTACGAAGGCATCGAATCCTTCTTCATCTTTATGCTCATTTCCAGTTTTCAGCAAAATCGCACCAACAGCTAAAAATCCTACTAAGTTGACTATAATCACCGCATAGCTGGCATAACCGTAGCTGCTAAAAAACTGAAGCACCTCCTGCCCCGTAGCAAAACCCGATCCGATTACCCACGCCATGAAGCTGCCAGCGCAGCTAAAAATACCTTTTAGACTGTATCCGTTTTCTGTATTGTTGTTCATGTCCCTTTACCTTTCACTCCCATATTCACGCTTACAACCATCTTAACACATTCCCCAACATTTCTCCACCGTAATTACAGAAAAGAACCGCTAAAATCGTCTTCCGATGTTGCAAAACAGCGTAATGCCTCAGTTTAAGCTCATGTACATCAGCCTGCCCGGGTTCTCGTAACGACGCTCACACGGCAGTCCTCGCATGGCACTCGATTCCCAAAAAATCGCAAAAAATAGAAGAACCCCGAGATATAAAATCTCGGGGTTTTTTTTGAACAGTAGTACCGTTCCCAGATTATCTCTTGGAGCGATATAGCAC
>CAZLJV010000036.1:0-12704 GCA_964559965.1 uncultured Oscillospiraceae bacterium
CAATAGCCGCAGGAAGAACAATTAAAAAGTTCATTTTGAACTTGTCGCTCATCTCACAGCCCTGCGTTCTTACAGCCGCAATAGTAGTATCCGAAATCATTGAAAGGTTATCCCCAAACATAGCCCCAGATACAACAGCCGCAAGGCATAATGCAATATTGAAACCAGTCGCCTCACTTACGCCCACAGCAATAGATGCAAGCGCCGTAATCGTACCCACGGAAGTACCCATGGAAACAGAAATAAAGCAACCGATTAAAAACAAACCTACCACCGCAAACTGGCTTGGAATTAAAGACAAACCTAAGTTTACAGTACTGGTAACGCCTCCCGCTGCAGAAACAGCACCGGAAAATCCGCCTGCCGTCAAAAATATCAGGCACATGGTGACCACATTCTCCTCACCTATGCCGCGCGCACAAACCCTGATTTTTTCATGAAAGTCTAAGGACGGATTTTGCAAAAAAGCAACCACCAATGCAATCAAAAATGCCACGATCGTAGGCATCGCATAGAAGTCGTCCATCAACACGCCGCTTCCTATAAAAAGTATCAAAAAAACTAATATGGGAAGGAGTGCGCTGGCACGTCCCTCTCCCTTAACGCTTAAACCTGGTTTCTTTTCCATGTCAAAATTCTCCTCGCCCAGACTTTTCCCTTCGTCTTACATTACTACTCCGATCAACTTCGGATCATATCCCTTCGCCTTCAGCGCGCTTACAATCTGCTGCTTATGCTCGCTGCCGAACGCTTCGAGAGTGATTTTCAGCTCTACAGCCGCTGTACGATTTGTAGTTACAAACTGATTATGTTCCAGCTTAATTACATTACCCTGAGCTTCAGCGATAACGCTTGCTACACGCACCAGTTCACCTGGCTTGTCTGGAAGCAGAACAGAAACTGTAAATATACGATCACGCTTAATCAGACCCATCTGCACGACAGAAGACATTGTGATTACGTCCATGTTTCCGCCGCTGAGTACGGATACGATTTTTTTGTCGGACACTTCCGGATTCTTTACGAGCTGTTTCAGAGCAGCAACGGTTAACAGACCAGAGTTTTCAACTACCATCTTGTGGTTTTCTACCATATCCAGGAATGCTACTACTAAATCATCGTCATCAACTGTGATGATATCATCGAGACCAGCCTGCAGATATGGGAATATGTTTTCTCCAGGAGTTTTTACAGCTGTACCGTCAGCGATGGTATTCACCTTAGGCAGTGTTGTAACCTTTCCATTTTTCAGTGACTCCTGCAGGCAGTTAGCGCCAGTAGGTTCTACACCGATTACCTTAATCTTAGGATTGAGCAGCTTAGCTAATGTAGAAACACCTGTAGCCAGTCCGCCGCCGCCAACAGGTACTAAGATATAGTCAACTAAAGGAAGTTCCTTGAAGATTTCCATGGCGATTGTGCCCTGACCGGTTGCGACAGCTGGATCATCAAACGGATGGATAAATGTATATCCGTGTTCTTCAGCAAGTTTTGATGCGTGAGCTGCTGCTTCATCATATACATCACCGAAAAGAACTACTTCTGCACCGTAGCTCTTGGTGCGATTCACCTTGATAAGAGGTGTAGTAGTCGGCATGACGATGGTAGCCTTGCATCCAAAAGATTTTGCTGCGTAAGCCACGCCCTGCGCATGATTTCCGGCAGATGCTGCAATCAGACCGCGTTCTCTTTCTTCCTGAGTTAATGTGCTGATCTTGTAATATGCGCCTCGCAGTTTGTAAGCGCCTGTCATCTGCATGTTTTCCGGCTTCAGATAAACCTTGTTTCCATTTCCAATCTGTTCGCTGAGGAACTTGCTGTATACTAAGTTAGTTGGCGTGGTAACTTTCTGAACTATTTCAGATGCTTCTTCAAACGCCTTCAATGTGAGCATTTCCATATTTTTCTTCTCCGTCTTCTTAATTTGTGTCAATATTTGTGTCATTTACTTTTTCACTGCGAATCCGTTCAAAGTAGCATGTGCCACCTTAGTTCCCAATTCATCTGTGATGCTTACTTCGTACAGGCAGGTGGTTTTTCCATCCTTCAGACAGACTGCCTCACCTATGAGCCTGCTGCCCTTAGCTGGTGATAAGAAAGTAATACTGCTGTGGAGGGTTACCACATCTGTAACTACCTTGCAGCTGTTTGCGGCGACTGCACCTGTAAAATCAGCCAACGTAAAAATCGCACCGCCCATGACTGCGCCTCGTGCGTTCAAGTGCATAGGTTTAATCTCCATCTCACACCGAGCATACTGCGGTTTAATCGCCTCGATGGTGATACCTACCGTTTCAGCAGCAAAAGAGTCGTGACTGAATTTTTTGCGAATTTTTTCAAGCTGAGCGCCGGTGCAGCCAGTGCAGCAAACCTTGTCAGTACCGCAATTGCAGCCAGCGTTTGTATTTCTTTCTGTATTCATAGGCTCGTCTCCTCCTCCCCATATCCATTATCTTATCCCACCGCTTAGAACATGTCAACGAAAAAGAGCCTGACAGTTTGAAAATATCAGGCTCCTTGCATTTTCTCTTAGTCTTTTGCTTAGTTTTAGTCTTCCTTCATTACTGCGCCCTTGCAGCTTGGTCCAACCAGCTTCGCATAGCGATACAGCCATCCGGATTTAACATTAGGTTCACGAGGAACATAAACTTCACGGCGAGCAGCCAGTTCTTCATCGCTTACTAAAACATTAATCTTGCTTGCTGGGATATCGATTTCAATCTGGTCGCCTTCCTGAATCAGACCGATGTTTCCGCCGCTTGCAGCTTCAGGGCAAACATGACCGATGGAAGCACCACGAGATGCGCCGGAGAAACGACCGTCAGTAATCAGAGCTACAGTCTTATCCAGCTTCATGCCAGCTAAAGCACTTGTAGGATTGAGCATTTCTCTCATGCCTGGGCCACCCTTAGGACCTTCATAGCGAATTACTACTACATCGCCATCTACAATCTGACCTGCATAGATTGCTGCGATTGCGTCTTCTTCGCAGTCAAAAACTCTGGCAGGGCCAGTGTGCTGCAGCATTTCTGGTGCAACTGCACTTCTCTTTACTACGCAGCCTTCCTGAGCGATGTTACCCCAAAGGATTGCAATACCGCCAGTCTGGCTGTATGGTGCATCTACGCCCTTGATGGAGTTGTTATCCTTGATGTATTTACCCTTAATATTTTCACCTACGGTCTTGCCGTTTGCTGTAATTAAGGATTTGTCGATAAGACCAATCTTATCCAGTTCTGCCATTACAGCACCGATGCCGCCTGCATTGTTCAGGTCGTGCATGTGAGTGTCGCCAGCAGGAGCTAAGTGGCACAGGTTAGGAGTCTTTGCGCTCATTTCATTGAATAGTTCCATGTTCAGTGGAACTCCTGCTTCATTGGCGATTGCCAGCAGGTGCAGTACGCTATTTGATGAACAGCCCAGAGCCATATCACATGCTAACGCATTGCGAATGGACTTTTCGTTGATAATGTCACGAGCTTTAATATCCTTTTCAACCAGTTCCATAATAGCCATACCTGCGTGCTTAGCAAGCTGGATTCTTCCGCTGTGTACAGCTGGAATGGTGCCATTGCCTGGAAGTGCGATACCGATCGCTTCGCAAAGACAGTTCATGCTGTTTGCAGTATACATACCGGAGCAGGAACCGCATCCTGGACATGTATTCAGTTCATATTCTTCCAGTCCAGCATCATCAATAATGCCAGCCTTGTGAGCACCTACGGCTTCAAACATTTTGGAAAGAGATGTTTCTACGCCGCCAACCAGACCGCTCATCATAGGGCCGCCGGAAACTACGACTGCAGGAAGGTTCATTCTAACTGCTGCCATAACCATGCCTGGAACGATTTTATCGCAGTTTGGAACCAGAACCAGACCATCAAACTGATGAGCCTGTGCCATAGTTTCAACGCTGTCTGCGATCAGCTCACGGGAAGCCAGTGAGTACTTCATACCGATATGTCCCATTGCGATACCGTCGCACACGCCGATAGCAGGAACCATAATAGGAGTGCCGCCAGCCATTCTTACGCCAGCCTTAACCGCTTCAGTCACCTTATCTAAGTGCATGTGTCCTGGTACAATTTCGCTGTGTGCGGAAACCACACCGATCAGCGGACGTTCCAGTTCTTCTTTTGTATATCCCATAGCATAGAACAGGCTTCTCATAGGAGCTCGTTCTGGGCCTTTTGTTACATTATCACTTCTTTTAGCCATTTCTAAAATTCCTTTCGTCTACACCTTTCGGTGGGTTGCAAGTGGATTGTATGACGGGTTACAAAGCGAAAGCCGGGCAGAAAAATCCCGCCTGGCGTCCGCAAAAAGGTTTCCCTATTTATCCAATTTATAACTATCTGATTTATAGCTATATTACTTCTTCAGCCAGCTCATCATGCCTCTTAATTCTGCGCCAACCTTGCACAGCAGGTGAGAAGCTTCCATCTTTCTTGTAGCTAAGAATCTAGCCTTACCTCCAGCGTTGAATTCCTGAATGAATTCGGAAGCGAATGTACCATCCTGGATTTCTCTCAGAACGTTCTTCATTTCCTTTCTTGTTTCGTCAGTGATCAGTCTTCTGCCTGTTCTGTAGTCACCGTATTCTGCAGTATTGGAGATGGAATATCTCATCTTATCGAAACCACCTTCGTTGATCAGGTCTACGATCAGCTTCATTTCGTGGATACATTCGAAGTAAGCCATTTCTGGTTCATAACCAGCTTCTACCAGAGTATCGAAACCAGCCTTCATCAGTTCTGTAACACCGCCGCACAGTACAGCCTGTTCACCAAACAGGTCAGTTTCAGTTTCTTCCTTAAATGTAGTTTCCAGAATACCAGCTCTGCCAGCACCGATGCCGGAAGCATATGCCAGTGCATAATCCTTAGCCTTACCGGAAGCATCCTGGTAAACAGCGATCAGAGAAGGAACACCCTTACCTTCTACATACTGAGATCTTACAGTATGGCCAGGGCCCTTAGGAGCGATCATGATAACGTCGATATCCTTAGAAGGAATGATCTGATTGAAGTGAATGTTGAAGCCATGAGCGAATGCTAATACATTACCTTCCTTCATGTGCTTTTCGATCTGTTCTTTGTAGATCTTAGCCTGCAGTTCGTCTGGAGTCAGCATCATAACGATGTCACCAGCTTCAGCAGCTTCTTCGATGCCCATAACCTTCAGGCCAGCGTTCAGAGCCTTCTGTTCATGTGCAGAACCAGGTCTCAGACCAACTACTACATTAACACCGGATTCATGCAGGTTCATAGCATGAGCATGGCCCTGGGAACCAAAACCGATGATAGCAACAGTCTTTCCATCTAATAATCCTAAGTTACAATCCTGGTCATAATACTTCTTAATCATTTCTCTGTATTCTCCTTTTTCTTTGAAAATTCTATGTTTTTTATCCGGGGCATTTAGTCTCTGTCTATTTCTCAGCAAAATCTCCGCCCCCGGCTTTTAACTTAATTCATACTTTTTTATCTATGCACGATTTTATCTATGCATTGGATTGCTTTCGATTCCAGTGATACCTGTTCTGCAAACTTCCACGATATCATATACGGAAATTACATCGAGGAAACCGTCTAGCTTTTCTGGTGTACCAGTCAGCTCGATAATCATGCTTCCTCTGGACAGGTCTACGATCTTACCTCTGTAGATGTCCACGATTTCTTTAATTCCAGTTCTCTGAGAATCGTCCACATTTATCTTAATCAGAAGCAGTTCTCTGTAAAGGCTGTTTTCACGATTCAGAACATATACTGACTTAACAACCTCTAACTTTTCTGTCTGTGTAAGGATCTGCTGCATGGACATCTCTGTAGCACTGAATACAATGGTAATTCTGGAAAGTGACGGGTCGTTAGTAGCTGATACAGTCAGAGATTCAATGTTGAAACCACGTTTCCCGAACATGCTTACCACTCTCGCCAGTACGTTAGCCTGGTTATCTACCAGTACGCTGACGATTTCTTTCTTTAATGGCTTGTACATTTCTTCTCCTCCTAATCAATAATCATTTCTTCTACTGTCTTACCGCCTGGAATCATTGGAAGTACACGTTCTTCTCTGGAGATTATACAGTCAATCCATACTGGACCTTCTGCCTTCAGAGCCTTCTGCATAGCTTCTTCGAATTCCTCCGGTGTAGTTGCTCTATAGCCTTCTGCACCGAATGCCTGTGCCAGCTTCACGAAATCGGTCTTGCGTTCCGGTGTCGTATTGGAAAATCTCTTTTCATAGAAGAGTGTCTGCCACTGATATACCATACCTAAAACGCTATTGTTCATGATTACAGTGATAATAGGCAGCTGATTGCTTACTGCAGTACATGCTTCGTTCAGATTCATGTGGAATGAACCATCACCAGTAAAGTGGATTACTCTCTTATCTGGATTACCAAGCTGTGCACCGATTGCTGCACCATATCCGAAGCCCATAGTTCCCAGACCGCCGCTGGTCAGGAAACGCTTAGTCTTCTGATGCTTTACATACTGCGCTGCCCAAATCTGATGCTGACCTACATCTGTAACATAGATTGTATCCTTATCAGTCATTTCACAGCACTTAGTAACGATGTCATAAGGATGGAGCTTACATGCGCCTTCGCCTTCATAGTTGACAACCTTTTCGCTGTCCTTCCACTCCTTAATCTGTGCAGACCATGCTTCTCTCTTAGTTTCCTTAATGAGAGGAATCAGCATATTCAGGAAGTCCTTAACATCACATACAACAGCTGCATCGACTTCTACATTCTTACCGATTTCAGATTTATCGATATCGATCTGTACACGCTTAGCATTCTTAGCGAAAGCCACTGGATTCAATGCTACACGGTCAGAGAAACGAGCACCCAGTGCAATCAGCAGGTCTGCCTTGCTGCAAGCCTTATTTGCAGAAACAGTACCGTGCATACCCAGCATACCTAAGCTGTGCGGATTGTCATAACCCATAACTCCAGCACCCATCAAAGTATGTGTAGCCGGAATGTCTGCCTTCTCTATCAGTTTATTTAATTCGTCGGAAGCTTCAGATGCAGCCACACCGCCGCCAAAGTAGATGACAGGTCGTTCTGACTGATTGATCATCTCTGCAATCTTCTTAACAGTTTCACCATCTGGCTGAGGATTCTTTCTCAGTTCATAAGGCGCCTTCGAAGTATATTCGATGGAATCTGCAGTAACATCCTTAGTGATGTCTACCAGAACCGGACCCTTACGTCCGCTGTTGGCAATGCGGAATGCTTCTCTCAGAGCAGACTCTAAATCTTCAATTCTATTTACAAAGAAGTTATGCTTCGTAATAGGCATCGTCACTCCGGTAATACTGATTTCCTGGAATGCGTCACGGCCAATCAGATTATCTGGTACATTGGCTGTAATAGCAACCATAGGAATACTGTCCATAAATGCAGTAGCAATACCTGTTACCAGATTAGTCGCACCAGGTCCGCTGGTTGCGAATACTACGCCAGTCTTACCCGTAGATCTGGCATAACCGTCTGCAGCATGTGCTGCGCCCTGTTCATGAGCAGTCAGATAATGGTGGATCTTATCGCTGTATTTATAAAGTTCGTCGAAGATATTCAGTGCAGTTCCGCCTGGATAACCGAATACTGTATCTACACCATGATCCAGCAATACCTCTGCCACAATTTGTGATCCTGTCAGTTTCATCTTATCTAATCTTCCTTTTCCATTAATCTCTCATTCGATATTGGAGCTATTTTTTTAACCCCGTTTTGCGTATAGTCCTATTATAATACTAATTCAGAAAATGTCAACCTTTTTGTGAATGTTTACAAAAAAATACACAGTTTTATATACAAAATTCACAAAATTCATGTTGACAGATTACCTTTTTTCTTCTATTCTATATATGTGGTAAGATACAGATCTTATCCTATATAATGTTAAGTATAAAAATTGAAAGGAATATAAAGGTAACCACAAGAATTATGAAGAATTTCAATAAGTACCATATTGGATATTTCGCTCCCCCTGCGGACATGGAATATACCTGGATGAAAAAAGACCATATCGAAAAAGCGCCACAGTGGTGCAGCGTAGACCTGCGCGATGGTAATCAGGCACTGATCGTACCTATGAGCTTAGAAGAAAAGATTGACTTCTTCAAGCTGTTGGTTGAAATCGGTTTTAAGGAAATCGAAGTTGGTTTCCCAGCTGCTTCTGAAACAGAATACGAATTTCTTCGTAAGCTGATCGACGAAGACCTGATTCCAGACGATGTTACGGTACAGGTTCTGACTCAGGCCAGAGATCATATTATAAAGGAAACTTTTGAAGCTCTGAAGGGCATCAAGCGTGCAGTGGTTCACCTGTATAACTCCACCAGCTTAGCACAGAGAGAGCAAGTGTTCCGTGCATCACAGGAAGAAATCATCGACATCGCTCGTCATGGAGCTAAACTGCTCAATGAATATGCAGCTAAATATCCTGAAACAGATTTCACTTTCGAATACTCACCAGAAAGTTTCACAGGAACTGAAATGGAATTCGCAGCAGAAATCTGTAATGCAGTAATCGACATCTGGCAGCCTACCCCAGAAAAGAAGGTAATCATCAACCTTCCTGCTACAGTAGAAATGTCCATGCCACATGTTTACGCAAACCAGATTGAATACATGTGCAAGACTTTACACAACCGCGAAAATCTGGTAATCTCCCTCCACCCTCATAATGACAGAGGTACAGGAGTTGCAGACGCTGAACTGGGTATTTTGGCAGGTGCAGACAGAATCGAAGGAACTCTGTTTGGCAATGGCGAAAGAACCGGTAATGTAGACATCGTAACTCTGGCTATGAATATGTTCTCCCACGGTGTAAATCCTGAGCTGAACTTCACTAATATGCCTGAAATCGTAAGCGCATACGAAAAGTTCACTGATATGCATGTAAATCCTCGTCAGCCTTATGCTGGTGCTCTGGTATTCGCAGCATTCTCCGGCTCTCACCAGGATGCAATCGCTAAGGGTATGAAATGGGTTAACAAAAAGAATCCAGACAAGTGGACAGTTCCTTACCTGCCAATCGACCCACATGATGTCAGCCGTGAATACGATGCAGATGTTATCCGCATTAACAGCCAGTCCGGCAAGGGCGGCGTAGCTTACGTTCTGGAGCAGAACTACGGCTTCGATCTGCCACAGGCAATGCGTTCTGAAGTTGGCTACATGATGAAGGATATTTCCGACAAGGCTCACGAAGAACTGACACCTGCGGGAATTTACGAAGCCTTTGCTAAGGAATACATTAACGACTTCACACCGATTGATATTACTCACGCTACATTCAGCCACTTCTCTGATACCAAGACAGAAGACAGCGACAGCATGACAGTTAAGATGCGTGTAGTTATCGACGGTCAGACATATAATCTGGAAGGCGAAGGTAACGGTCGTCTGGACGCAGTTGCAAACGGTCTGCGTAAGACAGAATACCACTTCGACTACAAGTTCATCACCTACTCCGAACATGCTATCAGTTCCGACTCAAACTCCAAGGCTGCAGCTTATGTATGCATCGAAGGTTCCGACGGAAACAAGTACTGGGGTGTAGGTACTCACGCTGACATCATCTTAGCATCTGTAAACGCTCTCGTCAGCGCGCTGAACCGCATGAACAAGAATATTCACTTCGTAAACTAAACAGGCCTGCATAAAAGCAGCAAACATATAAAGCAGGAAACGAAAGGAGAACATCCCCTATGGGTATGACAATGACACAAAAAATCCTGGCAGCACATGCTGGCCTGGAAAGCGTAACAGCTGGACAGCTGATTGAATGTAACCTGGACGTGGTTATGGCAAATGACATAACAGGTCCTATGGCTCTGCCTATCTTCAGACAGATGGCAGACAAGGTTTTCGATAAAGATAAAGTGGTTCTGGTTCCGGACCACTTCACACCTAATAAAGATATTAAGTCCGCACAGAATGCCAGAGACATTCAGGACTTTTCCAGAGAACAGGGTCTGACACACCACATGGTACAGGGTAAGTGCGGTGTAGAACATGCGATTTTGCCGGAAAGGGGTATCGTAACTGCCGGTGAATGTATCATCGGTGCAGACTCCCATACTTGTTCCTACGGTGCATTAGGTGCTTTCGGTACAGGCGTAGGCACAACTGATATCGCAACCGGTATGGCTACCGGTCAGGCATGGTTCAAGGTTCCATCTGCTATCAAGTTTGTTCTGACTGGCAAGCCTTCCAAGTTTGTAAGCGGCAAAGATATCATCCTCCACATCATCGGCATGATCGGCGTTGATGGTGCGCTCTACAAATCCATGGAATTCGTAGGCGATGGAATCCAGCATCTGACTATGGACGACCGTTTCACCATCTGCAACATGGCTATCGAAGCAGGCGGAAAGAATGGTATCTTCCCTGTCGACCAGCAGACTTTAGATTATATTAACGAACATTCCACTAAGCCTTATCAGGTATTCGAAGCTGATGAAGATGCAGAATATGAACAGGTAATCGAAATCGACTTAGGCGCAATCCGTCCTACAGTTGCATTCCCTCACCTGCCTGGAAACGCTCATACTATTGATGAAATCGAAGCAGGCGAAAAGATTTATATCGATCAGGTAGTCATCGGCTCCTGCACAAACGGCCGCATTACCGATATGCGTAAGGCAGCAGAGATTTTGCGAGGAAAAACAGTTCATCCTGAAGTGAGAGTAATGGTAATCCCTGCAACTCAGAAGATTTTCCTGCAGTGCATGGAAGAAGGTCTGGCGCAGATTTTCGTTGAGGCTGGCTGTGCGTTCAATACGCCAAGCTGCGGTGCTTGCATGGGCGGTCACATGGGCGTTATGTGCAAGGGCGAAAAGTGCGTGTCCACATCTAATCGTAATTTCGTAGGTCGTATGGGTGATGTAGATTCTCTGATTTATCTGGCATCTCCGGAAGTTGCTGCTGCAAGTGCGCTGGCTGGCTATATTGCTAACCCTGAAAAGATCGGAGGAGAAGAATAATGAAAGCAAACGGAAAAGTTTTGAAATATGGTGACAATGTAGATACTGATGTAATCATCCCTGCTCGTTATCTCAATTCCTTCGATGCGAAGGAACTTGCGAGCCATGTTATGGTTGACCTGGACCCTACTTTCGTAGACCGTCTGGAGCCTGGTGATATCGTGGTAGCTCAGAGCAACTTTGGCTGCGGCTCATCTCGTGAACATGCGCCTTTGGCACTGAAAACTGCTGGCGTGAGCTGCGTTATCGCTAATTCATTTGCCCGCATTTTTTACCGCAACTCCATCAACATCGGCTTCCCTATTCTGGAATGTCCTGAGGCTGTTGCTGGTATCGAAGAAGGCGACAAGGTTGAGGTTGAATTCGAAACTGGTATCATCCGCAATCTGACTAAAGGTACACAGTTTGAAGCACAGGCTTTCCCACCGTTCCTGCAGAAGATGATCGAAGCAAACGGCCTGGTAAACTATGTGAATTCGAAGAAGTAATTAGCGGTTGATACGTTTGAGATAGTTAGGAGAATAAGGATATGAATTATAAAATAGCTGTGATTCCAGGCGACGGTATCGGTCCTGAAATCATGAACGAAGCGCTGAAAGTGCTTGATAAAGTTGGAGAAAAGTACGGACACACATTTGAATGCACTAAGGTTTTAGCTGGTGGTGCTGCAATCGATGCCACTGGCAAGAGCCTGCCTCAGGAAACTCTCGATGTGTGTAAATCATCTGATGCAGTAATGTTAGGTGCCGTAGGCGGCCCTAAGTGGGACAATCTGCCTGGCGGCGAACGCCCTGAGCGTGCCCTTTTGGGACTTCGCAAAGAATTAGGTCTCTTCGCTAACTTGCGTCCGGCTATCGTTTTCGATGAGTTGGCTGATGCTTCTCCGCTGAAGCCGTCCATCATCGATGGCGGTCTGGATCTGCTCATTGTAAGAGAGCTGACCGGCGGTATCTACTTCGGTGAACGCGGTACTTCTGAAGGCACTGAAGAAGAAGGCATGGTTGCATATGATGTGGAGAAATACTCCGAAATGGAAGTAAAGCGCATCGCTAAGCTGGCTTTCGACATGGCTATGAAGCGTGGCAAGAAGGTTTGCTCTGTGGACAAGGCTAACGTATTAGACAGCTCTCGCCTGTGGAGAAAGACTGTAGCTGAAATGGCTGCCAAGGATTATCCTGAAATCGAGCTTTCCAATATGTATGTCGACAACGCTGCTATGCAGCTGGTTCGTGCGCCTAAGCAGTTCGATGTTATCGTAACTTCCAATATCTTCGGTGACATTCTCTCTGATGAGGCTTCTCAGATTACAGGTTCCATCGGAATGCTTCCTTCCGCTTCCTTAGGCGAAGGCAACTTCGGTATGTACGAACCAATTCATGGTTCTGCACCTGATATCGCTGGTAAGAACATCGCAAATCCTATAGCAACTATCTTATCTGTAGCTATGATGCTGAGATACACCTTAGGGTTAGGTGAAGAGGCTGATGCTATCGAAAAAGCGGTCAACGCTTTCCTGGATGCAGGACATAGAACAGCAGATTTAGCTGCAGGCGGTGAATACAAGACAACTTCTGAAACAGGCGATCTAATCGCTGCTGAAATTTAATGGTTCTATGTCAAATGTTGGGGTGGAATCATTGTTAAAAAATTTGAGCATTTCCGGGCAGAGTATTCTGCCCGGTTTTTCACTTCAA
>CAZLJV010000037.1:0-12598 GCA_964559965.1 uncultured Oscillospiraceae bacterium
GTGGAAGAAAGTAGAGAAATCCCGCTTCCTTCGCTGCTGAAGAGGTCGGGGAGAAGGCTTTCGAGCTGGGTCTTAGCCTGGCCCACTACTGAAATTTCGAAAAATGATCCGGCCGCAAAGCCAATGGCTGCAATTAAAAGCAGCATACAAAAAATTTTTTTATCCATAATGTATCACTCCTACGGGAAATCTTATTCGGGGCGGTTTCGTCATATGTGAAGAAAAAGTCGACATAAAATCTGTTTTTTCTACATTTTGCGAATTTGCGGTTGAAATTTTGGGGATAAAGTAATATACTTGATAAGCACGCAAAAATGCGTTGGCTGTAAATTTTGAGTGAAACTTGAATCGAGTGTAGATATTTGGAGATAGATGTGAGAGATTTTGGAGCATATTTGACAGAAGAAAAGAGGATGTCTCAGAATACGAAGGAGGCATATCAGCGTGATGTGAAGCATTTCGCGCAGTTTGTTTTGGAGCGTGGGCTTGAGCGGCCTGAGGATTCCAGCAATGCAGATGTTGTGGCATATTTAATGCGTCTGAAACAGGAGGGCAAGGCGAAGGCGACGGTAAATCGTAAGCTGGCCTCCATTCGTACTTGGTTTCAGTTTTTGATAAAGGAGGGCGTGATTGAAAAAAATCCGGCTTCTGATATTAGGTCGCCGAAGATTGAGCGAAAGAATATCGCATATTTATCGCCTGAAGAGGTTGAAACTTTAATGAACTTGCCTGATGATAGTCCGAAGGGGATTCGTGACAGGGCTATTCTGGAGCTGATGTATGCTACTGGGATTCGTGCCAGTGAGCTTATCGCACTGGAAATCGATGATGTAAATGTGCGCATGGGTTTCATCACTTGCAACGGCGAAAATATGAAGGCGCGTATCATTCCTATTGGCAGAATCGGCAGACAGGCCATGGAGAAATATCTGTACGGTATGAGAACTGAAATCTTAGAAGAGCATCCTGAAGAGAGGACTTTATTTGTAAATTATATCGGTCATCCGATTACCCGTCAGGGATTGTGGAAGATTTTGAAGGAGTATGGCGAGAGGGCTGGTCTCTCTCAAAATCTGACGCCTCAGGTTCTCCGAAATTCCTTCGCTGTGCACATGCTGCAGAACGGTGCGGACATCAAGTCTTTGCAGGAGCTGATGGGGCACGAAGACATCACAGCTACGCAGATTTATCTGGCTGTGACGAAGAATAGAATAAAAGATGTGTACGACAGGGCGCATCCGAGAGCGTAGAATTTACTGTAGTTACTAAAATACGACATTTATTAAGACTATGACTCCACTTAAATCGGCATTTTTTCGATTTTAAGTGGAGTCATTTTTGCATCACTTCACATTTTATGCTATATCGTCGCATGATTCGACAGATTTCGACAAGATTCGACACCACATTCGGGAATAAATTACATTTATTCACATATAACTCGTCGAAATTAGCAACTATCAAGCCCAAAACTCCACTTAAATTTCAAAAAATCGCATTTTGAGTGGAATACCTATTACAATAGTAGGTTTTAAGGCGTGAAATTCAATCATTTTGCGCCTATTGGGGAACATTTTCGCATTAAATTACATCGAAATGCTCCCCAAAGAGCTCGCCACACGTGCATGCTGGACAAGTGAGCTGATTACATGGTATGATAGTTTATAAAATAAATATTAAAAGGAGCGTGTGATGGTATGAAGTTTGTACATTTGTCGGATCTACATATAGGGAAAAGGCTCAAAGAGTACTCCTTGATGGAAGATCAGGAAGATATATTGAAGAAGATTTTGGGGATTATCGATGACGAAAAGCCAGATGGAGTTTTGATTGCAGGCGATGTGTACGATAAATCAATTCCGCCAGCAGAGGCAGTTACTCTGTTCGACGATTTTCTGGTGAACTTATCGAAGAGAAATTTACAGGTTTTCGTAATCAGCGGTAACCACGATTCCGCAGAGCGAATTGCATTCGGGGGAAGACTTATGGATGCCAGCGGAATTCACATGTCACAGGTATATAATGGAGAAATAAAACCAGTTTCCATGGAAGACGAATATGGAAAGCTGAATGTATGGATGATGCCATTCGTGAAACCGATCCATGTTAGGAAGTGCTTTGTGGAGAAAGCGGAGGAAATTGTAACCTATACCGACGCCATGAGGGCTGCCATAGACAGGCTGCCGATCGATACGACCGAGCGAAATATTATGATAACCCACCAGTTTGTAACAGGTTCTGAGCGAGCAGATTCAGAGGATGAAGTTTCAGTAGGCGGAACAGACGGCGTAGATGTTTCCGTTTTCGACAGTTTCGACTACACGGCACTGGGGCATTTGCACAGACCACAAAATTGCAAATCAGAAAAAGTCAGATACTGCGGCACGCCTTTGAAGTATTCGTTTTCTGAGGCGAATGACGAAAAGAGCGTGACGGTTGTGGAATTGAAAGAAAAGGGTAGCTTGAGCGTTCGAACTGTTCCGCTGATTCCGCTGCGTGACATGGTTGAAATCCGCGGCACTTACGACGAAATTACACTTAGAGATTTCTACAAAGATACCGATTATTGCCAAGCATACACTCATATTACCTTGACCGATGAAGAAGATGTGTATGATGCCATCGGCAAGCTGCGACTGATATACCAAAATCTCATGGTTCTGGACTACGACAACAAGCGAACTGCGCATCGTGAAGAGGTGGATTTCACAGGCCATATTGAAAACAAAACACCGTTAGAGCTTTTTGGGGAGTTTTATGAAAAGCAAAATAATGCGGAGCTTAACGATGAACAGAGAATCTACTTGGAAAAAATGATTGAATCTGTGTGGGAGGATGAGATATGAGACCTATAAAGCTGACAATGACTGCCTTCGGACCTTATGCCGGCGAGCAGATAATAGATTTTGATAAGCTGGGAACGAGCGGACTGTATTTAGTTACAGGCGATACCGGCGCAGGTAAGACGACCATCTTCGATGCAATTACTTATGCTCTCTATGGAGAAGCCAGCGGGGCAAATAGAAAAGAGGACATGCTGCGGTCTAAGTATGCAGCCCCTGAAATGCGCACAGAAGTTGAGCTGATTTTTGATTACGCAGGAAAGAGATATACAATCAGGCGAAATCCATCTTACGAGCGCCTTAAACGCAAAGGTACTGGTTTCACTCGTGAAGATGCTGGTGTAGAACTGAATCTTCCTGATGGAAGGACGGTAACCAAGACGAAAGATGTAAATGCAGCTATCATCGATATTATGGGAATCGATAAGAATCAGTTTACACAGATAGCGATGATAGCCCAGGGGGATTTTTTGAAGCTGCTGACTGCATCCACAGACCAGAGAATTGAAATCTTCAGAAAGATATTCAAGACAGACAACTATTTGAAGCTGCAAAAAAAGCTAAAAGATGAGACAAATGACCTGAGTAAGGAATATAAAGGAATTCAAGACAGCATTAAGCAGTATGTGAGCGGAATTGAATGTGATGAAGATAGTCCGCTGTATGAACATGTGAAAAATGCAAAGAATGAAGGACTTCCTATTTCGGAAATAATCGAACTTTTAGACAAGTTGATTGAAAAAGACAGCGATCTGGAAACTAAAAATGCTGATGCGAAAAACGAGCTTGATCAGAAGGTTACAGCAATCAATGAAAAGCTTACACTTGCTAAGAACCAGAAAACAATTAAAGATTCGCTCGGAGAGGCTGAAAAAGATCTGGAAGTTGCTAGGATTGAAGAAGAACGACTTAAGCAGGAGCTTACCGAAAGAGAACAGGAAAATAGCACCATCGACGACTTAGGAAACCTAATTGCTGAAATCAAAGCGGAAAGAGGCGACTATGATGAGCTGGAAACAAAAAGTGTCGAAGAAGCAAAGCTGAGAGCGAAGATAGATGAGGCTGCCAAAACGCTGAATGAAAAAAATGGTGAGAAGGAAGCGCTTGAAATAGAAATAGCATCTTTGGAAAAGGAAGAAGAAGGTCTAAAAAATGTAGGTGTGGACAAGGCAGAAGTTTCGGCTGAAAAAGATAAGCAGTCGGGAATGCTTGATAATATAAAAAAGCTGGAGAAAGAAATTAAAGACTTTGACACTGCTAAGTCTGACTATGAAAAAGCACAGAACGACTACTCAGCAAAATCTCAGCTTGCGAAAGCTGCTAACGATGCGTACACAGCCATGCGTCAGGCGTATCTTGATGAGCAGGCAGGAATTTTAGCGGAAAAGCTTGAAGAGGGAAGTCCGTGCCCAGTCTGCGGATCCACATCACATCCACGCCTTGCTATTAAGTCAGAAAAAGCCCCATCTAAAGCAGAACTTGATAAGGCTGAAAGAAAATCAAATGATGCACAAACGGAAGCAGGCAATGCAAGCGAGAAAGCAGGCAGGCTGAAGGGGATTTTTGAAGAAAAGGAGCAAGCCGTAGAAGCTCGGAAGAAAGAAATCCTGGGGGACATGGATTTTGCGGAGAAAAAGGCGGAAGTTGAAGCTGCGTTAAATACAGCGAAAGCACGCCTTAAAGAAATCGAAAAAGACGAGAAAAGAAAAGGTGAGGTCGAAGGCTTGCTTAAGAAGAAAATGGCATCAAAGACTGAACTTGAAGGCGAAATTGGAAGTTTAAGAGAAGCACTTAAAGGCGATGAGGCTACACGAGGGGAGATAGAAAAGCGAATCTCTGAATTGAAGGAAAAGCTGAAATTTGAGAGCAAGAAAGAGGCAGATACGGAGATTGAAGCCTGTGAAAAGAAAAAAGATGAAATGGAAAATGCTCTTAATAAGGCTAAGCAGGCGCTTTCGGATCATAAGGAGGCAATGGCAGGAATCAGAGGTAAGATAGAGGAAAACAAGAAACAGCTGGAGGGCTGCGAGGAGATTGATGTTACGCAGGTAAAAAATGAGAAGGAGATGCTTGAACAAAGGCAGAACGACACTGAAAAGCTGCTGCGTAATGTGTATGGCAGAAAGAAGACGAATGGAGGAATTCTCGAAAATATCAAGAAACAGAAGGCTAAGTGTGAAGAGGTGGAGGCGAAATTGAGAATCGTTAAAGGGCTTTCGGATACAGCTAATGGAATGCTGTCTGGGACGGAAAGGGTTTTGTTGGAAACATATATTCAGACCACTTATTTCGATCGCATTATTAACCGTGCAAACAGGAAGCTGCTTACGATGACCAATGAGCAATACGAGCTTAAGCGTAAAAACAAAGCAGATAATAACAAGAGCCATAGCGGGTTGGATCTCAATGTGGTGGACCACTATAATGGGACTGAGCGAGATGTAAAAACTTTGTCGGGCGGTGAATCATTTATGGCTTCGCTGTCGCTGGCGCTGGGGCTTTCGGAGGAAATTCAGTCGTCGGCTGGCGGAGTGAGATTGGATACCATGTTCGTAGACGAGGGCTTCGGCTCGCTTGATGATGAATCTTTGTCTAAGGCGATGAAGGCACTGTCTTCGCTGACGGAGGGCAATCGTTTGGTGGGTATTATTTCCCATGTAAATGAGCTGAAAGAGAAAATCGACAGACAGATTGTGGTGAAAAAGATGAAGACAGGCGGCAGCAGCGCGCGGATTGTATATTGATGGGTGCAGTAAAAGCATTCTTTGAAATTTTCTCTGATTTTTCGTCAAAAAAATAAAAAAAGTGCTTGCATTTAAGTACACGTTCTGATATACTATAGGAGTTGATTACGGGCGGTCCTCTGGGAGGAATACGAAACGTTGGTATTTCAACGAAAATCGTACCATGAACGTCTTGGAGGGAAGGAGGATAAAGAACATGGATTTAATGAGAACAATCACTCAGGATTATCTGAAGAATGATATCCCTGCATTTAATGTTGGTGACACTGTAAGAGTCCACATTAAAATTAAAGAAGGTAACAGAGAAAGAATTCAGGTTTTCGAAGGTTTCGTTCTGAAGAAGCAGAACGGTGGCGTTTCTGAAACTTTCACTGTTAGAAAGATTTCTTCCGGCGTAGGCGTGGAAAAGACTTTCCCACTGCACTCACCGAAGATTGAAAAGATCGAAGTAACCAGACGCGGTTCTGTTAGAAGAGCTAAGCTGAACTACATGAGAGAAAGAACTGGTAAGGCTGCTAAGATCAAGGCTAAGGAAGACTAATTCTTCAAGGGGAATCGTAAGATTCCCCTTTTTTTCATTGTGACACAAGAGAGGGATAACATGATTGAGAATATTAACTGGTATCCGGGGCATATGAAGAAAACGCGCGAACTGATTCAGGAAAATCTGAAAATGGTAGACCTGGTAATCGAAGTTATAGATGCGCGAATCCCTGTTTCCAGCCGAAATCCGATCATCGATGATCTGGTAAAAGGAAAAAAACGAATTATAATTTTGAATAAAAGCGACCTGTCTGACCCAGTGGATAATGCTGCATGGGGAGAATATTTCAAGCAGCAGGGTAACATGGTTCTGTCTATGAACTGCATGAGTGGAAAGGGAATCCCGCAGCTGTATAAGATGCTGAACAAATTGCAGGACGAAAAAAATGAAGGCTCTCCAAGAAAGCGCCCGCTTCGCATGATGATAGTCGGCGTACCAAATGTAGGTAAGTCTTCACTGATTAACAGAATGACAGGCAAAAAATCTGCTAAAACAGGCGACCGTCCAGGTGTAACCCGTGGTAAGCAGTGGCTTTCCCTTGAAAACGGCATGCAGCTGCTCGATACACCAGGTATCTTATGGCCAAAATTCGAGGATCCGAAGGCAGGCTTAAATCTGGCTTTTTGTGGTTCAATCAAGGACGAAATTCTGGACATCGCAACACTGGCGATGGAACTTATTGGCGTGCTTTCACGCATGTATCCGGAAGAACTGATGACTCGCTATAAGCTGACAGAGCTTACAGATTCCGACTTGGAAAACATGGAGGAAATCTGCAGAAAACGCGGTTTCATTCTGGCAGGTAAGAGAATCGATTACGAACGCTGCGCAAAAACCGTATTAGACGAGTTTAGAGGTGGAAAAATCGGACAGATTACATTGGAAAAATTAGAAACTTCCGATGCAGCGGAGGCATAAGATGGGTATGACGAAGGCTGAACGCATGGCGATGCTGGCTGAAAAGCTAGTCACCATGCAGGAATACGAGCGTAATCTTCGGTCTCACGGCGCAAAATATATCGCCGGGGTAGATGAAGTGGGCAGAGGTCCGCTTGCAGGCCCAGTTGTGAGCGCATGTGTGATTTTGCCAGAAGACTTCGATGTTTTAGGCGTTGATGACTCTAAGAAACTGTCTGAGAAGAAGAGAGAAATGCTCTACGATCAGATTTTGGAGCGTGCGATTGCATGGGGAATCGGTCGTGCAGATAACCAGTTAATCGATGAGATAAATATTTTGGAGGCAACCAAGGTGGCGATGACGGAGGCTGTTCGTCAGGCTGAGTCCATGCTGGGCGAAAAGATAGATCATATTCTTTTCGATGCTATGCAAATAGATGCTATAGATACTCCACAGACTTCTCTGATTAAGGGTGATGCGAAGAGTTTGTCGATTGCAGCGGCGTCTATCGTGGCGAAGGTGACTCGAGATCGGGAGATGGTGGAGTATAATGAGACGTATCCTGGATATGGTTTTGACAGCAACAAGGGGTACGGAACGAAGGCTCACTATGCGGGAATCGAGGAGCAGGGCATCACACCTATTCATCGTAAGAGCTTTTTGAAAAAGGGTGGATATGTGTAGATACTAGTTATACCAGAAGGTGTACTTGGCATTTCACCGATGGAGTAGAGCGTATCTTGTAAAAAGAAAGGACTTTCCAATATGCGAAAGTCCTTTCTTCGTTTTGGGTTGTGCAAACGAAAAAAATCTAGTATACTACATAGTAGAAAGGAGTTTGCGGAAATGAGTGAGAATGTCAGAAAAAGGGCTATTGCGATAGGCGTTGAAGATTTCAAGGAAATCATTGAAAAAGGCAGCTACTATGTTGATAAAACACTGATGATAGAAGAGCTAATTATGAGTGATGCTAAGGTTACACTGCTCACAAGACCTCGCCGTTTTGGAAAGACGCTCAATCAGAACATGATTCGCAGATTTTTCGAGGACGAGCGAAAAGAGGATGGCACGCTGGTTGACAACAGCCACTTGTTTGATGGACTTGCAATAAGCCAGTGCGGTGATGAGATACTGAAGCACAAACAGAAATATCCTGTGATCAGCATTTCTTTGAAGTCGGCGAAGCAGGGCAATTTTGAGATGGCATACAAATGTTTAGCTGATGATATTTACAGAGAATTCGTGCGTCATCGTTATGTTTTGCAGGATGATAAACTCCTGACCATAGAAAAAGAACGCTATGAGAATTTAATGAACAGAAAAGCTGATATGGATGAAGTGGCGAAGTCTTTTGCATTTCTGTCGGAATGTCTTGCTAAATATCATGGAAAGAATGTATTCGTTTTAATCGACGAGTATGATGTGCCGCTTGAAAACGCTTATTTTGAGGGCTTTTACGATGATATGATTAAGTTCATTCGCTCATTTTTCGAGTCAACACTCAAGACGAATCCATATCTGGAAAAGGGCATTATCACAGGATGTCTGCGAATCAGCAAAGAGAGTATATTTACGGGACTGAACAATTTGGAAGTTGACTCGGTTTTGGGTGTACATTACGCAAATCGTTTTGGGTTCACGCAGGATGAGGTAGCGACGATGGCGTGTTACTATGGCTTGGAGGCAAAGCTTGATGAGATAAAACGATGGTATGATGGTTATCGTTTTGGAAAATATGAAATATACAATCCATGGAGTATAATCAATTATATCAAAAATGCCACAGTCGATTCGGAATACCTGCCTCGTCCGTATTGGTCGAATACTTCGTCGAATAATATTGTGAAGGAAATGGTTGATGATGCAGATGACGAAACTAAAAAAGACCTGGAAATGCTGATGAACGGCGGCACGATAGAAAAGGTCGTGCAAGAGGACATAACCTACGAAGATATACATGAGAATATGGACAACCTTTGGAACTTCCTGTTTTTCACAGGTTATCTAAAAAAGGAAGGCGAGCGCCAGGAAGATACGGAGATTTATATTTCGATGTCTATTCCTAATCTTGAGGTTAAGTCGGTGTATAATAATTCCATATCAAGATGGTTTGAAAAGAAGTTAGAAGTGACGGATCGAAGTTCTTTGATTGAAGCGTTTGAAAATGGAGACTGTGAAGCGGCAGCAGAATTTATCAGCGAACAGTTAGAGGAGACTATCAGCTATCATGACTCGTCGGAAAGCTATTATCATGGATTTTTAGCGGCCCTCTTGAGCGGCACGAAGAAATATAAGGCTGATTCAAACAAAGAAAGTGGAAATGGCAGACCTGATTTAATATTCAAGACAAAACGTATAAGAAACGGCAGAGCGATGATACTTGAGCTGAAGAAAGCGAAGTCGTTTAATGAAATGGAGAAAAAATGTGATGAGGCATTGCAGCAGATAGAGAATAGAAGGTACGAAAAAGACTTGAGAAATGAAGGCTACGAAGACATCACGAAATACGGAATTTGTTTTTATAAGAAAGAATGCGTTATCAAAAGAGCAGGGCAGAACTAAATGCCCTGCTCTTTTGATTGCCTTCAAGCAAGATTAGAAGTGCTGCAAGGGTTATGCGCACGGTAAATTTCGAGAAAATTAAGAAATTTTAGAATTTTCTGAAAATTCACTTTACAACCGAGTTCTCTGGTGCTATAATACGAACATGAAATAAATTTACTAGTTAAAGAAAGGCAGATTATCATGTTTATCAAGATCGCAATGTTAATTGTATTCTTCGGAATCACCATCACAATCGGTGTTTACTGCAGAAGAAGCGCGACAGATGTACGCGGCTTCGTACTTGGAGGACGTTCCGTAGGTCCGTGGCTCACAGCTTTTGCTTATGGTACATCATATTTCTCAGCAGTTATCTTTATCGGATACGCAGGCCAGTTCGGATGGAAATATGGCGTATCAGCAACCTGGATTGGACTAGGAAACGCATTCATCGGAAGTTTGATGGCTTGGGCTGTTTTGGGCAGAAGAACGAGAATAATGACACAGCACTTAGACGCATCTACAATGCCTGACTTCTTCGAAAAGAGATTCGACTCTAAGGCTTTGAAGGTTGTATCGGCTGCAATCATATTCATCTTCCTGATTCCTTATACAGCATCTGTATACAACGGATTATCCAGACTGTTCGGAATGGCATTTAACATCGACTACTCATACTGCGTAATCATCATGTCGATTTTGACAGCGATTTATGTAACAATGGGCGGATATATGGCAACTGCGATTAACGACTTCATTCAGGGTTGCATAATGTTAGTCGGCATAGCTGTAGTAGTTTTCGCAGTACTTAATATTAACGGCGGTTTCCTCGGTTCTCTGGAAGCTATGGCTAATATAGTTGGAAGCACAGAAGCGGAACAGGTTCCAGGCGTGTTTGCATCATTCTTTGGACCAGATCCTCTGAATTTACTGGGCGTAGTAATCCTCACTTCATTAGGTACATGGGGACTTCCTCAGATGGTTGGTAAGTTCTATGCCATCAAGAGTGAAAGAGACATCAGTATCGGCACAATTGTATCTACAATTTTCGCTCTGGTTGTTGCAGGCGGATGCTACTTCCTCGGCGGATTCGGCAGACTGTTTGGCGACATTATTGATTACAATCCAGAAACAGGACTTCCTGTATATGACTCCATCGTACCGTCAATGCTGTCAGTTCTTCCTGATTTACTGATTGCTATAGTGGTTATGCTGGTACTGTCAGCATCGATGTCCACACTTTCATCTCTGGTGCTTACATCAAGTTCTGTTTTGACACTGGACTTAGTAAATGCAACGGCTAAGGTGAAGATGGACGAAAAGAAGAAAGTAACTACAATGAGAATTTTCGTAGTAGTATTCATCGCATTATCTGCTGCTATCGCTCTCGTTCAGTACAAATCTTCCGTAACCTTTATCGCACAGCTCATGGGTATTTCATGGGGCGCATTGGCAGGCGCATTCCTTGGACCTTTCCTCTACAGCTTATACTGGAAGAAGGTTACTAAGGCAGCCGTTTGGGCAAGCTTCATCTGCGGCGTATGCCTGACTAGCGGAAACATGATTATGGGTATGTATGGCAAAGCACTCATTGCCAGCCCTATTAACTGCGGTGCGGTTGCTATGATTCTCTCGCTTATCATCGTGCCAGTAGTAAGCCTTATTACTGCTAAGCCTGATAACGCAAGAATGGAAGAAATCTTCGAATGTTATGACGAAAAGATAGAAGTGAGCAGAAAGAACGCATTGGAAGATTAGGTACAGAAAATTGAAAATTATAGAATTTGCGGTTGACAAGTTGGTTAAAATCATGTAAACTTTGGATAGTTAGAAATAACTAACCCAACCCGTTGAAGGCGGCATAGGTTCCTGTCCGATGCCGCTTTCTTAAAAAGATGTGGTTAGTGCAAACTAACCAAAAAACAAGATGAGGGGTGAAGCATATGAGTATCGTAATTATCGGGGGAAATGAATGCATGGCATGTCAGTACGAAAGTATTTGTAAAGGATATGGCTGTAAGGCTAAGGTTTTCGCAAAGGAAAAGGGGATGCTGAAGAAGAAGATTGGGAGTCCGGATATGATCGTGCTTTTTGTAAATACGGTATCGCATAAGATGATGCTGAGTGCAGCTAATGAAGCTAAGAGAAATGGAATTCCTCTTGTAAGGATTCATGGAAGCTCAGCGGCAGCCTTACATAGCACATTAAAGGAGTATTGTGGATGAGTATTGAAAAGTATTTAATAGATCATTGTGCAGCTACGCTGGCATCGCTGAAGCTGGCAAATATGTTCAATGTTGATTATGATAATGAGCAGGAGCTGTTTGAAAACTTGCGCAGATGAAATCACGAACTTAACCGTAAAAAAGTTTATGTAACTATCTTAGGACTGCGAAAAGCAGGTCGCTGCACAGCACTTGTTTATGTATATAGAGCCGCTACGCTGGCTAAAAAGCTTGAAGAATCGAGCACAGGGGAGAAGTGTTCAGCAGCTTACTGTAGCGCGATAGAAAAAAGTGTGGTATACTATGGGGAGCAATTTATAGAAAGAGAGGCTGGTCATGGAAACCATACAGAATAAAACAGAACGGATTTTGGAGCAAGGTGTAGCGCCAACAGTAGCAATAGTACGCATTGGAGAAAATGATGACAGCAAAGATTTTGAGAAGCGGGTAGAGGAAGCAGGAAATGCTTTCGCAATCGCTGTGGAAAAGTTTATCTTTCCGGAAATCTCAGACGAAACTGATGTTATGGATGTGCTTGAGGTAATTAACGACGATCCGATGATTCATGCGATGATTCTGCTTCGTCCAATGCCAGAAAAATTCAATGAGCTTCGCATTCGCAGCATGCTCAATCCTGCTAAGGATATCGAGGGCAGACAGTGGGGAAGTCTGGCTGGAAATGATGATGCGACCATGCAGGCGTTCCTGGAAGCTGTTGTAGATGCGGCGGCGGTGCAGGTTGCTCAGATGGAAAAAGAAGAATAACGAAACTGCCCGTAGCAAATGCTCGGGGTGAATAAGGA
>CAZLJV010000038.1:0-12453 GCA_964559965.1 uncultured Oscillospiraceae bacterium
GTATGATCGTGAAGACGTGGAAGATGAGGCTGCAAGACTGATTCGTGGATGTAAGGAGTTGGAAGTTCCAGTTGTAGTTACTCAGCAGTACACAAGAGGTCTGGGTGAGACAGTTCCGGTAGTAGCAGAAGCCTTAGGCGAGTTTGAACCTATCGAAAAGGTTACATTCAGCTGCTGCGGCTGCGAAGAATTCACTAAGACTATGGAAGATGCAAAGGCTGCGGGCCGCAAGTCTGTAATCATTACCGGCTGCGAGACACATATCTGTGTAGAACAGACTGTACTTGATCTGCTGGAAAAGGGCTTCGATGTATTCTTAGTTGCTGATGCTGTACAGTCCCGTTCTGAAGAACACAAGGATATTTCAATCTGCCGCATGGAAAATGCAGGAGCAGTTATATTAAGTTATGAAAGCGTGCTTTACGAACTGCTGGTAACTTCTAAGGCACCTCAGTTTAAGGCGATTTCTGCCATCGTGAAGTAAGGAAAAACTATAAGGACAAACGATAAATATGATTTTCAAAAACAGTTTCGACAATTTAACTGAAGAAGATGCAGAGCTGCTTGACTCATATTTTGATGGGTACGATTATCAGTCGTCAGGGCATACTTTGATAGCCAATTATGTGTGGAAGGATACTCATAATATCACATGGGAAGTAATCGGCAAATACTTGTGTATGGCAGGTATGGGGACTCTTGAGACTGATGAAAAAGAGTATTTCATGTCATTTCCGCTGACAAGAGATGGACGTTATGACGCAGATGATTTGAAGTATACCATCGATGAGGCTCGGGAAAAGTTTCGCCAGCAGGGGGCGGTGTTTGAAATATCGCTGATTCCGTCTTTTTTAGCACCTATGCTGAAGGAGCTTTATGGCGATGAAGTAGAGGTGGCGCACGATAGAGATGATGATGATTATGTCTACCTGCGAGAAGAGCTTGTCTCTCTTTCCGGCCGCAAGCTGCATCAGAAAAAGAATCATTTGAACTATTTCAAGAAGAATTATTCATATGAATATGAGGAAATAGGCGCTGACAACTTAGAAGAGGTCAGAGAATTCTTAGTGGGTGCTAATTCTCAGAAGGAAGAAGAACTTTCGGAAGAATGGCGGACGATTTTAAGGTTGGAGACGGTTGCAATCATCGAAATGCTGAATATTTTAGAGGGAAAGAGTCTGATAAGTGCTGACCGCTTCCTTACCGGTGCAATTCGAATAGATGGAGAAATTCAAGCAGTGACAATCGGCGAGTTTGCAAGAACTAACAGCAAGGATACGGTTTTGGTTCATGTGGAGAAGGCTAATCCTAAGATCAGGGGACTTTATCAGGCTATAAATCAGGAATTTTGCAGCAGGCTTCCCGAGGAGACTGTCTATGTCAATCGTGAAGAGGACATGGGAATGGAAAACCTTCGTCAGACTAAATTAGCATATAAGCCGGCCCTGCTGTCTGAAAAGTATTCTGCGGTGTGGAAATGTTAAATAATCTACTATTAGACAAAGGGTTGTCTTTACACAAAAAAGTGATAAAATATTTATGTAGACTTGTCGAAAAAGTGCAGGGAGTGTGTGCTAAGATTAGCTGGGCATGCTTGCATTTTTCGGCTGTGTATGATTTAATGTAATTGTAGAGAACTATTTGTTCTATTACTCGTTAGTTGTTTAATATCAACATTACATCATTTAAGGTTTATTTAAGGAGGATACATAACATGAGAGAAGTAGTTATCGCGAGTGCAGCAAGAACACCTATGGGAGCTTTCGGCGGCAGCCTGAAGGGTATTCCTACTAGAAAGCTTGGTGCAATCGCTATTAAGGAAGCTGTAAACAGAGCTGGTATTAAGCCAGAAATGGTTGATGAAGTTATCATGGGTGCTGTACTGCAGGGTGGCCTGGGTCAGAACGTTGCTAGACAGATGACTTTAGATGCAGGTCTGCCAATCGAATGTCCTGCTCTGACAATCAACAAGGTTTGCGGTTCCGGTTTAAGAGCTGTAGAACTGGCAGCACAGATCATCAAGGCTGGCGATGCTGATATCGTAGTAGCTGGTGGTGCTGAAAACATGTCTGCAACTGCATATGCAGTTCCTTCCGCAAGATGGGGCGCAAGAATGAACAACACTCAGATGGTTGACATGATGGTTAACGACGGTCTGTGGGATGCATTCAACAACTACCACATGGGTATCACTGCAGAAAATGTAGCTGAACAGTGGGGTCTGACTAGAGAACAGCTGGATGAATTCTCCGTAATTTCCCAGAACAGAGCAGAAGCAGCTATCAAGGCTGGCAAGTTCGTAGACGAAATCGTTCCTGTAGAAATCCCTCAGAGAAAGGGCGAACCAATCATCTTCGATACAGATGAATTCCCTAAGTTCGGTACTACTATGGAAAAGGTTGCTAAGCTGAAGCCTGCATTCAAGAAGGACGGTATCGTAACAGCTGCTAACGCTTCCGGTATCAACGATGCTGGTTGTGCTCTGGTTGTAATGTCTAAGGAAAAGGCAGAAGAACTGGGCATCAAGCCTCTGTGCACAATTAAGTCCTATGCTTCCGCAGGTGTAGATCCATCCATCATGGGTGTTGGTCCTACTCCTTCTTCCCAGAAGGCTCTGGAAAAGGCTGGTCTGACTATCGAAGATATCGACCTGGTTGAAGCAAACGAAGCATTCGCAGCACAGTCCCTGGCTGTAAGAAAGGACCTGGGTCTGGATCCTGAAAAGACAAATGTTAACGGTGGTGCTATCGCTCTGGGTCACCCAATCGGTGCTTCCGGTGCTAGAATCCTGATCTCCCTGATCTACGAAATGAACAGAAGAGAAGACGCTAAGTACGGTCTGGCTACTCTGTGCATCGGTGGTGGTATGGGTACTGCACTGATCGTTGAAAAGTAATATTGGATTGCTGAGTAGAGAATAGAATAGTATTAGAAATGCAGGTGACTTATGTTACCTGCATTTTTTGTGGCCATTTTTTGGCTTTTTTCTTGCATAATACGGTAGAAAATGGTAAGATATGATAACACGAAAGGGGGAAATCGTATGGAATACGCTAGTGTTCTGCTGACTTGCGCAGGGGCAATCGTAGCAGGGGTGCTGCTTGGAAATAGTGCAGTATACTTTTTTAATCGCCTGCCTGGACAGTGGCTTTGTGATTATGGAGAAGAACCGGACGAAGAGCTTTTGCATCCCACGAGACAGCGCCTTGTGAGCACGCCGTGGAAGTATGTATTCAGCGGATTGTTTGTGGTGCTGGGGATATTCTTAGCTCTGCAAAGCATTCCTTATGCGGCTGCATCTTTAGCCTTAATTTGGCTGCTTCTGCTCATGTCTGTGGCAGATATTAAGTACAAAATTGTGCCTGATCAACTTGTTTTACTGGTAGTGGTATGCGGATTTGGCTTTATTCCATTCCACGGTTCTGAGGACATGGGTGGATCAGTGACTGGACCAATGGCAGGCCTGTGGGGAGGTCTGATTGGGTTCGGAGTAATGCTGGTGATTGGGCTGATTGGCAAGCTGATTTTCAGCAAAGAAACTCTCGGCGGCGGTGATATAAAGCTGTTCGGAGCATTGGGATTATGTACCGGTGTGGACGGCATAATAACTATATTTGTGCTTACTACGCTGCTAAGTGCAGCTCATCTCATGTATCTTTTGATTCGAAAGAGAATAAAAATGACGGATCAGCTGCCTATGGTGCCATATATTGCACTTTCTGCAGGAATTTATGTGGTGCTTTTTCACGAAATAAGTTATAATATAATGATAGCTAATTAATGCTAATGTTGAAATTTACTATGAAAGAGGATAATTAATATGATTACAAGTAAACAGAGAAGTTATTTGCGCTCCCTGGCGCACAACGTTGACCCGCTGGTTTTCGTGGGTAAGCAGGGCGTAACAGAAAATGTAGTTAAGGAATTGGATTTATGTCTGGAAAACCGTGAGTTAGTTAAGGTTAAGCTGCAGGAAGGCTGCGATCAGGATCCTAAGATTTTAGCTAACGAAATGGCAGCTCAGCTGGGTGCTGAATTCGTACAGGCAATCGGCCGCAAGTTCAGCCTTTACAGACAGTCCAGCGATCCAGAAAAAAGACAGATTGTTCTGCCTAGAAAGTAAAAGTTAACGGGCATGGAAAGAAATTTTCTTCTGACAATTGAATATGATGGCAGCCAGTTTTTCGGCTGGCAGAGACAGCCTGATGTACGTACTGCCCAAGGGGAACTTGAGGCAGTGCTGTCCCATGTAATGGGACAGCCTATCCAGATCAATGGTACAAGCCGTACAGATGCAGGAGTACATGCGCTGGGACAGCAGGCATCTTTCAGCGGAGATTTCGGAATCCCAACGGACAGAATTCAGCTGGCGGTGAATAATTTGCTGGCGGGAAAAGGCGGAGGCTTCGGTAAGATTGGGCGAGTAGGCGATTTGCGTATAAAAAAAATCGAAGAAAAGCCTTTGGATTTTCATGCTCGATTCGATTCACTTGGAAAAAGGTACCGCTATATCATCGGCAATGGGGCTGATGTAGATATTTTTCGCAGAAATTATGCATATCAGATAAACCAAAAGTTAGATGTGAATCTTATGCGGAAGGCGGCAGGATATATCGTAGGAACTCATGATTTTGCATGTTTTCAGGCTTCTGGCAGCAATGAAAGGGAAACTACAGTAAGAACCATATATTCACTGACTGTTGAGCGCAGAGGCGATGATGTGATTTTGGAAGTGACTGGTGACGGCTTCCTGTATAACATGGTTCGAATTATCACAGGTACTCTGGTGGAGGTCGGACTGGGTAAGAGAAATCCAGAGGAAATTCCAGCGATGCTTGAAAGTTTAGATCGTAGATGTGCAGGACATACCGCGCCAGCTGCCGGACTATATCTTGCAGAAGTTTTTTATGAGGAACAGCAGGTGCAGGCTGCTAAAAGAGAGGGCGAAGCTGCACAGATGGGAGAGCGCAATGAAAAGACCAACTTGGGATGAATATTTCATGGAGATGGCGGAATTAACAGCTAAGAGATCCACTTGCTCACGCCGTAATGTGGGTGCTGTAATTGTGCGTGATAATCGTGCGGTTGCAACCGGATATAACGGAGCTCCACGGGGACTGGCACATTGTGAAGAAATGGGCGGCTGTCTGCGTGAAAAGTTAGGCGTACCTTCAGGTCAGAGGCACGAGCTTTGCAGAGCACTCCATGCTGAGCAAAATGCTATAATCTCAGCGGCATCTATGGGAAATGCCATCGAAGGCGGTACGATTTATATTACCCATCAGCCTTGCGTAATCTGTGCGAAGATGATTGTAAATGCAGGCATTAAGCGCATTGTGGTTCGCGAGGGATATCCAGATGAACTGTCTCAGGAAATTTTAGATGAGGCAGGTCTGAAGGTGGAAAGAATGGGAAAGAAAGAGGAATAAGAGGATTAGGTTATGTACGACAAGTTGTGGCTTACATTCATATTAGCTTTTTTAGTTGCGATGGCATTTTCACCCATTGCAATCAAAGTTGCATATAAGATAGGGGCAATCGATGTGCCGAAGGATGGAAGACGCATGCACACACATGCCATGCCAAGGTTCGGCGGATTAGCGATTTTCATGGGAACAATGTGCTCCATGATGGCTTTTTTGACATATGACAGACAGATAGTAGGCGTTATGATCGGCGGCACGCTGATGTATATTTTAGGCGTTATCGACGATTTGAAAAACCTGCCAGCCAAGGTTAAGTTTGTAGGACAGATCGCCATCGCATGCCTCATGTATGCGTGGGGTCTGAGAATTGATTTTCTGACAAACTTCTTCGGCGAAGGCAATCTGGTATTTGCAGGCGGTCCGGTGGCTATATTCCTGACTGTAATCTGGATTGTGGGAATTACAAATACCGTAAATCTCATCGATGGTTTAGATGGTCTGGCGGCTGGTACTTCAGCTATTTCGGCGTTGTGTCTGGCATATGTGGCATATATTTTCGGGCAGTACCTGCCAGCGGCGGCTTTTCTGGCATTAGCAGGCGGTATTCTTGGATTTTTGCCATTTAACTTTTACCCAGCAAAGATTTTTATGGGCGACGGTGGCTCTCTCTTCCTGGGTTTCATGCTTTCGGCGCTTTCTATCGTGGGTCTGACTAAGGGGGCTGCAGTTATCGCATTTTCAGTACCTATATTCGTGCTTGGACTTCCGATTTTCGATACAACTTTCGCTATATTCCGCAGATTGATGAATCATAGACCGATTATGGAGGCTGACCGTGGACATCTGCACCACAGATTGATGAATTTAGGATATGGGCAGCGCAGAGCTACTTTGATGCTTTACGGTCTCAGTGCAATCGTAGGAATTTCGGCAGTTATGTTCAGCCGTAATCTCAACGTGGAGGGCACTGGCTTAGTTGCTATTGCACTCATGCAGATTTATATCTTCCTGACTGATCCTAACCATGTGCTTCCTCAGATTAAGCAGGATAATCAGGGACAGAAGGGGCAGAATGAGCCGAACGTGCCGAAGTCCGAGGATGAGAAACAGGCTGAAAAGGTTGCTGCTGAAGCTGAAGCGGAGGCAGAGGCTGCTGCGGAAGCTGAGGCTAAAGCCAAAGAACGCAAAGAGCGCCTTGAAATCGAATTAAGACAGGTAAAGAATAAAAAAATGATGGAAGACACTAAGAAATCTTTAGATAGTTGGAGATAGTTTTTTATGAGCGAACAGAAGTCAAAAAAGAATATCAGCATTGGTCTGCTTGCTCATGTCGATGCGGGGAAAACTACTTTATCTGAAGGTATCCTATACCTGAGCGGTGCTATAAGAAAGCTGGGACGAGTAGACCATCAGAATGCTTTTTTAGATACAGATTTAATAGAGCAGTCTCGTGGTATAACTGTTTTCTCCAAGGAAGCTCGCTTTTCTCTTGGAGATTTGAATGTTACTCTCTTAGATACGCCAGGGCATGTGGATTTCAGCGGTGAAATGGAGCGTACTCTTTCTGTTATGGATTATGCTATTTTAGTAATCAGCGGAGCAGATGGAGTGCAGGGGCATACTGTAACGCTGTGGAAACTGCTGCAGCTATACAAAGTGCCTACATTCATATTTGTAAACAAAATGGATCAGCCGGGAACTGATAGGGAAGCTCTGCTTGAAGAACTTTCTAAGGAGCTTTCTGCTAACTTCTGCGAATTCTCAGCAGGCGAAAACCAGAAGCCTGCACCTACTGATGCTGGCATGGAAAATTTAGCCATGTGCAGCGAAGATATGATGGAGCAGTATCTGGAAACCGGTGAAGTATCCAGTGAAGATATTCAAAAATCCATAGCTGGCAGATTAGCATATCCAGTATGCTTTGGTTCAGCACTAAAGCTGGACGGTGTGAAGGAGCTTCTGGAAGTAATCGAAACTTATGCTGCAGTTCCAGATTATCCTGATTCCTTCTGTGGCCAAGTATATAAGATTACACGAGATAAGCAGGGGCAGAGACTGACCCATATGAAGATTCTCGGCGGCAGCCTAAAGGCTAAGGAAATAGTTACAGGTGGAAATCCTTCGTGGAGCGAAAAGATAGACCAGATTCGTCTCTATGCAGGAACGTCTTTCGAGATGACAGCAGAGGCAGAAGCTGGAACTATATGCGCAGTTACAGGACTTACAGATGCACAGGCAGGGCAGCTTATCCACTGTGAAGGTTATAAAGCTGGCAGCATGGGCTCGGAAGATTCGGCGCATGCTGCACACAAGCCTGTTCTGGAGCCAGCACTTACCTACGAAATAATATTACCGCCAGAAGCAGATCCGGCACTTACTATGCAAAAACTGAGACAGCTTGAAGAAGAAGATCCGACTCTCAGATTGGTGTGGAAGGAAAGCCTGCAGGAAATACACGTGCAGGTGATGGGAGAGCTGGGACTGGAGATTTTGCAAAGTCAGATAAAGCGGCGCTTCGACTTAGATGTAACTTTTGGAAGCGGCAGCTTGATATACAAGGAAACCATCGCGGAGCCGGTGGTAGGCATAGGTCATTTCGAGCCGCTGAGACATTATGCGGAGGTGCATCTTCTTATTGAACCGGGGCAGGTTGGCAGCGGAATTGTGATTGAGTCTCGGGTGAGTCAGGACAAGCTGGATACGAACTGGCAGCGTCTCATATGGACGCACCTCGAGGAACGAGTGCATCCAGGTGTTTTGGTGGGTGCAGGTCTCACGGATGTGAAGGTTTCCATTATTGGCGGCAAAGCACATCTGAAGCACACTGAGGGCGGCGACTTTAGGCAGGCGACTTATCGGGCGCTGAGACAAGGTCTGCGCAAAGCCCGTGAGGCTGGCAAGGCTGTTTTGCTGGAGCCTTTTTATGATTTTCGTCTGGAGGTTCCTACGGAAAATGTGGGCAGAGCTATGGCGGATTTGCAGCGTATGGGTGCTGAATATGAGGGGCCTGACACTGTCAGCGGTTTGGGAAATTCCATAGATGTTTCTGTTCTAACGGGTAAGGGGCCTGTGGCTACTCTGAAGGAGTATGTTCGTGAGGTGGCTGTGTATACTCATGGGCGTGGCAGGTTCATAGCATCGATGGCTGGATATGGGCCTTGTCACAATACAGATGAGGTGCTGGCTGTGTACGGATATGAGCCTGACCTTGATATTGACAATCCGACGGGGTCTGTTTTCTGTGAGCATGGGGCTGGTGTCTATGTTCCGTGGGATAAGGTAGATGATATGGCTCATGTGGACAGCGGATACAGACTCGGTGATGATTCTGCATCAGGGAGCAAAGGTAAAGAACGAAGCCGTGGGCTTGGCGGTATTTCTGCGAGCGAAAAGGAGCTTGAAGAAATTTTTCTGCGAACTTATGGAAAGAGTAAGCGTGATGAGGCGCTTCGCCGTGAGCATATGAGCAAGGGCACTCGCAGACCTCAGATGCCTGATTTGGGTTCATTAAATTACAAGACGGACAACAGTGCAGAAAGTTACCTCATAGTCGATGGCTATAATGTAATCTTTGCCTGGGACGAGCTTAAAGAGATGGCATCTGTAAATCTCGACAGCGCTCGTGAGATGATGCTCGAAATTCTTTCTAACTACAGCGCATATAAAAAGATGGGAATGTTAGTTGTCTTCGATGGGTACAAGGTTCAGGGAAATCCAGGGACTCAGATGCAGTATGCGGGTTTGGACGTTGTATACACTAAGGAGGCTGAAACGGCTGACCGCTTTATAGAAAAGACTATTTTTGAGCTTGGCCGAAAGTATAAAATTACGGTTGTGACTTCGGACCGTCCTGTGCAGATGGCGGCATTAGGTGACGGTGCGGCGAGAATGTCTGCAAGGGAGTTCAGAACTGAGGTAATGTCCACTTCTTCGGAAATTAGTAAGAAAATCGCAGGGCAGCGCAGCAAACTCGAAAAGAACCGCCCGTTTGAAGGGAAGGTGTAATGATTGCGAAAATATACATGGGATGAGTATTACGATAAATTTTATGAGTGGGCGAACTGCCCACCACACTATGGATACAGATACGGTCGTTGGTATTATGGTCATGACCATGTTCAAGGTTGCGAATTCGGTGGCAATAAAGGTAGTGGATGCATGGATTGACGAGACTGAGTTTATAATATAAATCCTTATTTAGGACTGCGTATGCAGTCCTATTTTTTTTGAATGAAATCTGTTGCGTATGATAAAACTATATTGAACCAATATGATAAAAATATAAACTTGACATCTAACTCACATAGTAGTAATATTAGTTTAAAATTACATCTAAATAGGCTATATATAAACTAAAATGACGATGAAATGAACGGAGGCAGGAAATGAATCTGTACTTTGAATTATTAAAAAAACCGATTTTCGATATGGAAGATGTAAATAAGTTTTATGATAATATGGACAGTGCACGTTCAGCTATTAAACGATTGATGAAGGAGGGTATGGTTGCAAAGATACGCAATAATATGTACACTTGCATTAGTGGAGAAACTGGTGCACCTATTGCTAATCGGTTTCAGATAGCTAGTCATATTACACCCACATCATATATTTCACATCATACTGCCATGGAGTATTATGGAATTACGGATCAAGTTTTTTATGATGTGTATGTATCATCGGAGACTAGCTTTAGAAATTTTATATTTGATGGATATACGTACTGTTATATTGCATCGAAAAGCCCGGAAGGAATTGAAAAACCACTTTATAGTGGGGGTGTGGCTGTAACCAACTTGGAACGAACTATTGTGGATAGTATCAAAGATATGGACAAAATTGCAGGTATTGAAGAAGTGGTACAGAATATAGAAAGTGTACAGCGAATACAGGAGAAAAGGCTACTCAAGTATTTGGAACTATATGAAAACCAATTCCTGTATCAAAAGATGGGATATTTGTTATGGCAATACAAGGATCAAATGGGATTGTCAGATTTATTCTTTGAAAAATGTAAGGAACAAATAGGGAAAAGCAAACGATATCTTACACGAGATTGGGATTGCGGTTGCTACGATAATACTTGGAAGCTGGTAGTGCCTAATGATTTGCAAAATATGAAGAATGGAGTGATCATTGATGCCGATATATGATAAGGCAGAGATTGGACGAGTCGCACAGAGGAAAGGATTTGTAAGAGATACTTACGAAAAAGTATTACGTTTGAAAGAAATACTGTACTATCTGAATGAAGAAGACTATTTGAGAAAACACCTACTTTTAAAAGGTGGAACAGCTATCAATTTGACAGTATTCAATTTGCCGCGTCTATCTGTGGATATAGATATGGATTACACGCCAAATGATACAAAGGAAGATATGCTGTATGCAAGAGATAAAATTACAAGGCTAATAAAAGATTACATGGAGTCGGAAGGGTATCATTTGTCTAAAAGCTCTCGTTTTACACATAGCTTAGATGCATTTTATTATCAATACCAGAATGCTGGTGGCAATAACGATATGATTAAGATAGAACTGAATTATTCCCTGCGAGCACATGTTTTGGAGCCTGTATACGGTAGAATACTTCCAGATGTATTTGAGAGTGATAGATTAGAAATACGTATGGTAGCCCCAATGGAGATTTTTGCTGCCAAAGGAAACGCACTAATTAGCAGAGCTGCTGCGAGAGATTTATATGATTGGGGAAATCTAATTGCTGAAGATTTGTTTGCTGAAAAGAGAGATATGTTTCGTAAATGTTTTGCATTTTATGCAACGATTTCTGCTGAAACTGTTAATCGAAACTTCGATACATCAGCGATTGATTCTTTAAAGTTTGATAAGATAAGAAGAGATTTATTCCCTGTCTTGAGTAAAAAAGACAATTTTAAGTTAGATGAAAGAAAGAAAAATGCGAAAGAGTACATCGCAAATTTAATGCAGCTTACACAGCAAGAGCATGAATATATGGATCGATTTATTGCAAAAGAATATGTTCCAGAATTGTTATTTGACGATGGGAAAATTGTTGAAAGAATTAAGGAACATCCGATGGCACTTTGGAAATGCCGAAAATAGGACTGCGTATGCAGTCCTATTTTTTTTACCTATCTTTAACATTTATACGATTTCAGGTTTAACATTCGAAGCATATACTAAGAGTGTACTTAAGGAGGTAGAAAAAATGAAAATGAAAAAGAACATGAAACATCTTATTGCAGCCGTTTTATCCCTGGTTATGGTCTTCTCGCTGGCAGCATGCGGCGGTACTGAAAATACCGATGGTGCAGAGGGCAGCGAAAATCCAATCGCAGTAATCTCCAGAGAAGACGGTTCCGGAACACGTAGTGCGTTTGTAGAACTGATGGGAATCATGGTTGACGATGTAGACAACACAACAGTACAGGCTGAAATTTCCCAGAGCACATCAGTAGTAATGACAACAGTTGCAGGCAACCCTAACGCAATTGGATATGTATCCATGGGTTCTCTGAGCGATCAGGTTAAGGCTATCAAAGTAGATGGCGCAGAAGCAACTACAGACAATGTAAAGGCTGGCAACTATCCAGTATCCAGACCATTCGTAGTAGCAACAAACGACAAGGTTTCCGCATTAGCAGAAGATTTTATTGAATACATAATGAGCGCTGAAGGTCAGAACATCATCGCAGCAGAAGGATACATCACAATCGCAGATGACGCACAACCTTACGTAGAAAAAGAAGGAATCGAAGGCAAGCTGGTTCTGGCAGGCTCTACATCAGTAGCTCCAGTAATGGAAGTAATCGCTGAAAACTACAAGGCGCTGTACGCAAATGTAGAAATCGAAATTCAGCAGACAGGTTCCGGCGCTGGTATCACAAGCACACAGGAAAATGCTTGCGACATCGGAATGTCCTCCAGAGCACTGAAGGAAGAAGAACTTGCATCTGGACTGACTGAAACAACAATCGCAATGGACGGAATTGCAGTAGTAGTAAATCCAGAAAATACAGTTGAAGACTTAACATCTGAACAGATT
>CAZLJV010000039.1:0-12188 GCA_964559965.1 uncultured Oscillospiraceae bacterium
CCACTTAAATCGGCATTTTTTTGATTTTACGTGGATGCAAATTTGCAACATCAGATATTTTATGCTATTTTTACGAGGCATTCGACTTTTTTAGACAATATTCGACACCAGTTTCAGATATTAAAGTAATTTAATTACAGCTGTAATCCTTCACTCCAGATTTTCAGCGTACAAAACTCCACTTAAATTTCGAAAAATCGCATTTTACGTGGAATACCTATCGAATTAGTAGGCATTTCAGGGCTATCCATAGGTTTTCATGAAACAGTCAGTAACTATTTAGGGACAATCAGGAGACTCGACTCCGCAGCTGAGGACGAAATCCGTAGCAAAATTCGCCGAACAGACCCGCATCCGAACTCAAATCCACAACCTATGACTGTACCCGTCGAATAACCATGCAGCCATCCAACCTGCACATGGCCAGCCGCAAACCTCCCCCACACCATCAAAAAAATCCACTTGAGCCGTAAAAATACAGCCCAAGTGGATTCGTCCTCTAAATTATCGTAGATTCAAACGGGTATTCAAACATCTACCTATGCCTACGCATATCTATCACATGCGTACTGCACCTACACATCGTTTCTACACGTAAGCAATTGCCTCAATTTCTACGAGACCGCCTTTTGGCAGTTTGGCAACTTCCACTGCAGAACGAGATGGCATATCTCCATCAAAGTAAGTTGCATAAATTGCATTCATAGCAGCGAAATCGTCCATGCTCTGCAGGAAGCAAGTTGTCTTAATGACCTTATCTAAACCAGTTCCTGCTTCTTCTAATATAGCTTTCAGATTTGCGAAAACCTGATGAGTCTGTGCTTCCAGACCTTCGCGCAGTTCTCCGGTTTCTGGATCCATTCCCAGCTGACCAGATGTGAATACGAATCCACCGATTTTATTTGCCTGTGCATAAGGGCCAATTGCAGCTGGTGCTTTTTCTGTTGCAATCACTGTTCTCATTTTTTACTCTCCTTTTCAGCTTTCACTATGAGACTTATTATCCCAGATATTAAGCCATTTACCTCCACGAATACGCCAGAGGCCTGTTAGTGTACGTGCTACCCAGTCCAGACCCATAGGAATCCAAATACCGATAAGTCCGAAGTTAAAGATTTTGATAAGAATTAAAGCTAAAGACATGCGGACACCCCACATACCGATTACAGATATGTAGAACGGCCAACGTGTATCTCCTGAGCCCTTCAAAATCCCCGATACAACCGTAGAAATAGCCACTGCCGGTTCAGCGAAGGCGATTATCCTAAGCATAGATGCCCCCAATGCTATTACTGTTGCATCCTTGATAAAGAAGCCTATCATATGTGGTGCAAATATGAACATCAGAGATGCACATACCACCATTACAGCCACGCCGTACTTTATGCATATCTTTGCGAATTCCTTAGCTCTCTTCTTGTCGCCGGCACCTAAAGACTGTGCTACCAAAGTGGTTGCTGCTACATTAAAGCCGAATGCAGGCATGTAGCATATGGACTCTGCAGTGTTAGCAAGCTGATGGGCTGCGAGAATGCTGCTGCCCATACCAGTTACCAGTGAAGTTGTCACTAACTGTCCAGATGATAATGTCACTCTCTCAAATGCCGAAGGAAGTCCTAAACCTATAATCTGGCGCAGTATCTTCCAGTCAATTTTGAATGAATCTTTTATGCTGATATGGACGCTGCACTTAGGACTAAAGAGCCTCATAAGCGTCAGTAAACCAGCAGTAGTATACGCAATTGCGGTTCCTATTGCTGCACCTGCTGCCCCCATTCCAGCACCCCACATGGTAAATTCAAGACCTAAGAATACAATCTTTCGAGTTGGATAAATGAAGAAGAAATTTCCTATCAAATTCAACCCATTACTGAGAAGATTGTAGACCATAGGCGTTCTGGTATCACCTGTACCTCTGAGAACAGCACCGCCTACCCCAAGGAATACTTGGAACATAAATGCGCCGCTTACAATTCTCATGTAGTCGTGTGCCGGCTTTAGGAGTACCTCCTCAGCACCCATCCATTTCGCCAGATACGGCGTTAATATAAATTGCCCTATAAGCGTCATGACAATTCCCATTATCACCATGGCGAAAATAGACTGGCGCAAAATCATTCTGCCTTCGTCCAGCTTTTGCTCACCGATTTTCTTGGCCACCAGTACCGATGCACCTACGCCAAGACCTCCTATTAATCCATTCACAAGCCATAGCACTGACGTGTTTACAGCGATTGCTGCGGTGGCATTTACACCTACGCTTCCGACCATAGCCGCATCTACATAAGTCACCACACTCATCAAGAGCTGTTCAACCACAGTCGGCCACGCCAGCATCAACACCATACGCCTTGGTGATATGCTCTTATCCAGGATATTAAACTCTTTGCTCATTTTATTTTATGCCTTCAAATTATGCTCTTACTTTATTTTCTTACTTTATTTTCTTACTTTATTTTTTTACTTTATGCTTTCAATAATCTTTGCCACAGTATCCTCTAAGGTCAAACCTGTAGTGTCAATAGTTATATCTGCATACTTCTGGTATAAAGGCAGACGCTGATAATACAAATCTTCTATGGTCTGTCCATCTTCCAGCGTCACGCCTCGTGTGGCCAGGTTCGAAAGTCTTCTCTGAATTTCATCGAATGGAACATGGAGAAATACAACTTTACCATTCTTCTTGAAATGCTCAAAAACCGCCGGATAGTAAATTGCACTGCCGCCTGGAGCGATCACCGTATTTTCCACCTGGATTCCGCAAAGCACTTCTTCCTCAATTTTACGAAATGCCGCATTTCCTTCTTTGTCGATAATGTCCTGAAGCGTCCGTCCGGTTTTCTTCTGGATGACCAGATCACCATCTAAAAAGTCCATGGCTAAAATTTTAGCAACAACTACTCCGGTAGTACTCTTTCCGGCACCAGCCATACCTATCAGAATTATATTTTCATTCATCATAATTCGTAACCATCACCATATTTTTCCATGAAATCTTTAAGACCCAGCCATGTTTTCTTCAAAACACCGCCCTTAGTTTCTGCATGGTACATGGAGCTTACGATTGCTTCTTCAACTGCTTCTACAGCAGATTCAAATACGATGTCGATATCTTCATCATAGAACATCTTCATATCTAAAATCTTCTTATCGCTGTAGTGAGACAGACGGTTTGCTGTAGTAAATGCAACAGCGATATCTCCGCTTCCGTTTCCGCAATATGAGCCCACACGGCCTAAGGATATTGTAGCACGCTTAGCTACACGCTTCAGCTGGCGTTCGCTCAGAGGAATATCTGTAGCGATAATCATGATGATAGAACCCTTATCCTTGCCAGCCTCAAACAGCTGTTCATTATCATAGCACTTAGTATTGTAGTGCTTGCCGCCAATTACCAGGTTGCCAGGACCGCCAAAGTTAGACATAACCAGAGCACCTACTGTGTAATCTTTGCCATCTACAGGTACAACTCTGGACGCAGAGCCGATTCCGCCCTTCAGACCAAGGCAAACCATACCTGTGCCGCCACCTACTGCACCTTCTTCAAATTCCACATCTGCTGCCTTAATAGCATCTAAAACATTTTCTTCAGTTACATGCAGACCGCGAATATCATTGATTCTGCCGTCGTTACATTCTGTAATCAGGCAGTTTACTGTACCAGTTGTAAGACCGATATCTTCATTCTGTTCCAGCATGTACTTAGTTACAGCATTCCATGCCACACCGATATTCAGAGTATTTGTCAGAATAATTGGAGTTTCAATGCTGCCTAGTTCATCAACCTGCACTAAACCGATGCTCTTACCAAAGCCGTTGATTACAGACACGCCTGCCATAACCTTGTCCTGGAACATATTACCTTCATGAGGCAGAATTGCAGTTACACCAGTGTGGATATTCTTTTCATTATCCTCAACAGTTACATTACCAACCTTTACGCCTGGAACGTCTGTGATGCTATTTCTTTCACCAGACTTCCACTTAGAATATAGATTAAGATTACTATCTTTAGGTAAACCCATAATGCTTCCTCCTATGCAATGTCATATTTTTTTATTTAGCTGGCAAAACTTCCTTCATGATGCGCAGCGCATTTCCGTTTGCAATCTTGTCAACTTCGTCCATTGTGAATACCTTGCTCAGGTGATCCAGCAGGACTGGCATATTTCTGTAGTTGACCATTTCGCCTGTTTCGTCGATTCCATCAAAATCTGATCCCAGGGCCAGTGCATCGATGCCGGCCTTATCTACGATATGCTTGCAGTGTTCGACTGCGCGTTCAAATGTAAACTGAGATCCATCGTCGCTGAGGAAGTAGTTGTAGAAGTTCAATCCTACTACACCACCCTTTTCGCCTAAGAGCTTCAGCTGATCATCATCTAAGTTTCTGCGATGATTGCACAGGGCACGAGCACATGAGTGAGAAGCGATAAACGGCTGCTTGCTGTGTTTTGCCACATCATAGAACACGCCTTCAGAAGAGTGAGATACGTCGATAATCATTCCTAAACGGTTCATTTCTTCTATTACTTCGAATCCGAATGGCTTCAGACCCAGCAGATGTTCCTGACGGTCATCACGGCATGGATATCCGATTTCGTTTTCGAAGTTCCACAGAAGGCCCACTAAACGCACATCATCATTAAAAGCCTCTTCAACTCGTTCAATCTTACCTTCGAAGCATACGCCGTCTTCGATTGATAACATTCCGCTCATCTTTCCCGCTGCCTTGTTATCCATTACATCCTGCCAAGTTTTAGCCTTGGCAATCATGTCTGTATTAGCGTCCATTTCACGATGATATACATCGACCAGAGCACGGTAATAGTCATACGGATTAGTTGTATCCATAGCTCTTCTGGAAATCCAGATAGCAAAAAGCTGACATAACGCCTGACCATCTTTTAGCTTCATAAGGTCAATATGACCCTCGTTTTCTCTAAGCTTCCAGTCAGGGTTCTGCCAGCCTCCCATTAATGTATCACAATGAAAATCTATAATTCTCATGTCGCTCATAGTCTGCTTCTCCTTTCTATCTTAACATTACAAGTGTAATGCTATTTACAAATGCTATTTTTTATTTGTATTCCTTGCCAGCTGCAGCGATAACCAGTCTTGCCAGTGTGTCCATTGGATCCACATACCAATCGGAAAGACCTTCATCTGCCTTGATTACAGAAAGCTCTGTGCATGCTAACAGTACTTTCTGACAACCTGCATTCTTGTATTCAGCTTCAATCTTCTTCCAGCTTTCTGCATCGTAATTCTGACCGTTCTTAATGCGATCATAAATCTGATGCATAACTTCCTTCTGAATTTCTTCGCAAGGTACAAATGGTTCCAATCCCTGTTCTTCCAGAGCTTTCTGATAAAGACCTGTCTTAACAGTTCCATCTGTAGCCATAATTCCTACACGACCCTTCGGACATTCTTCTGCAACAGCTGCAGCAGTTCCCTTAATCATGTGGAGAATAGGAATTCCAACCTTATCAGCAATCATGTCAGCAAAGAAGTGCGCTGTGTTGCAAGTGATAGCAATTCCCTTGCATCCCAGATTTTCCAAAATCTTAGCGTCTTCCAGCATCTGATTGTAAGGTCCATCATATTCGCCAGCTAAAATAGCTCCTGTTCGGTCTGGCATAGATGCATCACTTAAAATAACTAAATTAATGTGATCCTGATCTTTTTCTGCCACCGTATGTTCTGTTACCATCTTGTAGAAGAGCTGGGATGCCATAGGTCCCATACCGCCAATAATACCAATTGCGTTTTTCACTTTTAAATCCTCCTATGAATCAATTAGATTTAATGTCTTTCTACTGCGGTACTGAATACGATATGTGTTTCTGTCTTTCCAAATGTCTGCATTCTTCCTACGAATTCGTCAAGCATGACTGTAGTCGGGAACACCGCCTTCAATAGCATGGAATAGTTTCCTGTAATATGGTTGCACTCCAAAATGCACTTTTCACCGCGTGCGAATTCATAAAAACGCTTGTGGTCTTCCGGCTTTACAGTAATCTGAATAAAAGCCTTGATTCCATATCCAAGTTTACCCATATCTACTGAAGCATGATACCCACGAATGAAACCCTCTTTCTCCAGCTTCTCAATACGAGCCGAAACTGCCGGCATGGTTAAAAATACCTCTGCGGACAATTCTTTCAGAGAAACGCGTCCATTCTGGCGTAATCTATTCAGTATCTTCTTATCTATTTCATCTAATGTTCTCATATGCCTCTCCATTCTGTTGTACATCTGCACTTAAAAAATATACCACAAAATTGATGTTTTGTCAGCAAAAAAAGAGTACTGCCGAAAGATTTCTTCCGGCAGAGCTCCAATTATAGAGAACATTTCAATTACTCTTGGGAGAGTGTAATTGCTTCTTTAATCTTTGCAGGCATTCTTCTGCATTCTTCTACCGTATTAGATGCTACGGAAACACGGACGCCAGGTCCCAGAGGAATTGTGAAGATATTCATTGTCTGCAGAATTTCGCCCACCTTTTCAGGTGCTGCACAAGGGATTGTTACGAAGAAACCGGAATCATATGGGCAAGTGGAGAGTCCTGCTTTAGCAGCTTCTTCCTTAAATGCATCTCCTCTTTCCTTAAGAGCCTTCAGATACATTGCTCTTTCTTCGTCAACCTTATTTCTCAGTTCTGGGCTTGCCCAGATATTAGCCAGTGCTGTCATCGCTGCACGGTTACCGTTGGACCAAGATGCTCTGCATTCTACGCTCATTACATCCTTGAATTCCTTAGCGATTTCTGGTGTAGGAGCCATACACAGCAGTGCGCCGCAACGCATACCATACATTGTATAACCCTTAGATGCACTGAATGCGATCAGAGGCAGAATGTTCTGCTTCAGACCATCAATCTTCTTCAGGAAGAAACGATATTCCTTAGCATCACCGGAGAAGTCCAGATAAGCAATATCTACAACCATGATTACATTCTTGTTTTCAGGCTGTCTGTCTAAGATATCCAGTACTGCGTCCCAGTCAGCTTCTGTAAATGTGTAACCGGTAGGGTTATGAGCTGGAGTATTGATGATAATCAGCAGCTGATCCTGTACAGCCAGCAGTTCTGTAACTTTCTGTTCGAAAGATGCAGCATTAAACTTGTTTTCTTCATCAAACAGAGTGTAAGTATCTACGCTTCTGCCGATTTCAGCAGCTACAACCTTGTATGGATTCCAGTGCCAGTCAGATGTCAAAATCTTTTCGCCTGGGCTTGTATAACCAGAGATAGCATTGCGGATTGCACCTGTGCCGCCTGGAGTGTAACATGCTTCTACATAAGACTTTTCTGGCATTTCATCTAAGAAAACTGCCTTCTTAACTGCTTCCTGATATGCAGGTGTACCTGTGATAGGTGCATATGCAGCATAATCTTCAGGGCTTAACTGTCCAATTGCTTCCATAACGGAATCCAGCACTACCAGCTTACCGTTATCGTCCAGCAGAACGCCGATTGTAGAATCGATTACATTTTCCTTACCGATTTCAGCGATTCTTGCCTTTGCACGAGAGGATACACCAAACAGCTTATCTGGTGCACCGATTGTGGTTCTTCCATTCTGTCTTGCTATAATCATTTTCTCTATTCCTTTTCTTTAACTATGAAGTTTATTAAACATTAGATTTACTTTACATGCTTATCTTAAAATAGTTCAGCAAAAAAATCAATATTTTAACTGTACAGCTGAAAAAAAAAGAAAAAAGAGACTTCTCATTTAAAAAAATAAAGAAATCTCTTTTTGGCTTAATTATTCAATCGAAATCACTGTAAGCACGCCGTTTTCTACCTGAAATTTCACCTCAAGTCCGGCATATTCCATTCCATACACTCGCTTGGGATCGTCCTGATATGATGGTCTTTGATCCTGCTTAAGAATCTCAATAAGAACATCTAACTTATCCTGACTCAGCTCGCATTGGCTTAGTTTTTCTTCAAATGCCGACGGCAGTTTTACTTCCAGTTCATATTCTTTTACTTTCTCCGAAAAGCCTCCGCAAGCTTCCGGTATTGCATCTGCATAAGTTATATAAGGCTTTATATCGTAAATAGGCGTTCCATCCATCAAATCCGCACCTAACACATGCAGCACCGGCCCGCTGGCCTCGTAAGTGATTTTTTCCAGCTTAACGCAGGACATACCTATCGGGTTAGGCCGAAATGGCGATCTGGTAGCAAAAACTCCTTTGCGCACATTTCCTCCAAGCCTAGGCGGTCTTACTGTGGCAGACCACTTTCCATCTTTTCTCACATTCTCAGAGAACTCCCACAGCAGCCAGATGTGACTGAATTCTTCCAAACCGCGAACTGCATCAGCCTGATTATATGGCGGAATCAGTACGACTTGAGAAGAAGTATCTACGAGTCTGCTTTGACGCGGAATTCCGAATTTAGTCGTGAAATCGCTTCGAATGTGTGCAATAACATTCATTTCCATCTATACAGTAGCTTCCTCCAATCTCTCACCGCTGCCGCCTTCACCAGCTCTTGCAGCAATTTTCTTTTTAAGTCTGCTCATAATCACTACATAGCAAATAATATGAATAGATGCCGTTATTATCCATGTAATCGGATAGGAAATGTAAATTGTCTGCAGCAGATGATATTTAGGAATCTGGAATACTGTAGCAATCCACAGCAGTCTCAGACCGCAAGCCCCTACAAGGGAAACCATCATAGGCATTATGGAATATCCTAAGCCTCTCAGTGAGCCAACCATTACGTCCATAATGCCGCAGAGAGCATATGTGCAGGATACATAACTTAAACGAATCAGACCCATCTTAACTACTTCAGGGCTGGTTGTATAAAGGCCTAAAAGCGGAGTTCCTAAAAGATATGCACCTATGCCGAATACAAGTCCTGCAACTACCGCACAACTTACGCAATATATTGTAATCTTGTTAACTCTGTGATACTTTCCTGCACCCACATTCTGGCTTGTAAACGAAATGGAAGCCTGATAGAATGCATTCATGGATACATATACGAAACCTTCAATATTGCAGGCAGCGGAGTTTCCAGCTACTACAATATTTCCGAATCCATTGATGGCAGACTGAATCACTACATTGGACAGTGAAAACAGAATACCTGAAAAACCTGCTGGAATACCTATCTGCATAATCTTCAAAAGTTCCTGCTTATGAAGCATCAATAATTTAGGACGAAGTTTAAGACTTCCTGTTTCACACATCATGCAGCGAACTATTAGCACAGCAGAGAAACACTGAGAAATTACAGTGGCAATCGCAACGCCGGCTACGTCCATTTTGAACACAATAACGAAAATCAGATTGAGCACAACATTGATAATTCCCGCACCGGATAAGTAGTACAGCGGACGACGAGTATCGCCGATTGCACGAAGAATCGATGCCGTTATATATCAAGTTAGCAGGCATTCCTAAAAAGTAAAGTTTCAGATACAGTGCTGCCTTATCGATTACTTCAGGCGGAGATTTCATCAATTCCATGATTGTTCTCGCACCGAAAAATCCTACCAGTGCTAAAAATATTCCGCCTACGATGGCAAGCGTCATAGCTGTATGAATAGTCTTGCTCAGCTGAGCACTTTTCTTCGCACCGAAATAACGAGCCGTCAGTACATTTGCACCTACCGAAAGCCCTACAAACAAGTTTACAAGCAAGTTTACGATAGAAGATGTCGAACCGACAGCAGCCAGCGAGTCATCTCCTGCAAAACGACCAACTACAATAATATCCGCCGCATTAAATAACAGCTGCAGCAGGCTTGATGCCATAAGCGGAATCGCAAAAATCAAAATCTTCGGAAGAAGCGACCCCGTACACATATCCATCTCATACTTCCGTTTTACTTTCTGTTCCATACTTTTCCCTTAAACCCTTCTTTGTTCAAACCAAAAGCGGAGCGGTTTCTCCGTGCAGCCATGCCCTAGTCTCATCGTCCAGATAAGGCTGCAAAATCTCATATACCATCTTATGATATTCATTTATCCAACAGATTTCCTCTGCATCGAGCAAATCCACATCAATAGCCTGTCGTTCCCACGGACACCAAGTCAGCGGCTGGAAGCCTAAAAGCCCTGTATCATGGTGCTTTATGCACAGAACTTCATTTTCCAATCTAATTCCGTACTTTCCTTCCAGATAAACACCAGGTTCATCGCTGGTAATCATTCCAGGCGAAAATGTTTCCTCCGTTGCCCTCGGACTTATGGAAATTGGTCCTTCATGAACGCTCAAAAGATGTCCTACACCATGTCCGGTGCCGTGATTGTAATTCAGTCCAGCCTCCTTGAGTGCTTTGCGAGCCAGGGCGTCAAGCTCAGCACCTGTAGTCTCAGGTGAGAATTTCGCTCTTGCCACTGCAATATGCCCCTTCAGCACTAAGGTATAATTTCGCTTCATTTCATCTGTAAGCTTGCCTGTGGCGATAGTTCTGGTTATATCCGTAGTTCCGTCATCATACTGACCGCCTGAATCTACCAGCAAAAACCCTTCTGCCTTAATTTCTTTGTTAGTCTCGGGTGTTACGCTGTAGTGAACGATAGCTCCATTTTCTCCATATCCTGAAATCGTCTCAAAACTTGGCTGGCTAAACCCTTTCTGCTGCGCCCTGAATCCATCTACTGCCTCAGCTGCATCAAGCTCTGTCACAGCAGTTTCGCTTGCAGTCTTTTCCTTTACCCACTTTATGAAATTGACCATCGCCACGCCATCTCTTATGTGAGCATTTTCTGTGCATCGAATTTCCACTTCGTTTTTTATGGCTTTCATCAGTTCTGCGGGATTCTTTTCATCGATAACTTCCACATCAGAATTGAGATTTCCAAGAAGAGCGAAGCTTACATTCTTCTTATCAGCTAAGAGTTTTTCGTTTTTCAGCTTCCTAATATCCTCAAATATCTGAAAATATGGGCGAACTACAGTAGTCTTCGGAAGCACATCATTCTGCACCTCTGCGAATTCTTCATTTAAAACATATAGCACATCTTCCGTCTCTCCAACGAGTGCATATGCAAAAAATACAGGGGTGTACTTAACATCATCACCGCGGAGGTTATACATCCACGCTATATCTTCAAGGCAGGTCACGAGATGATATGTCGCTCCCGCTCTATCCATTTCTTTTCTGATGCGATTCAGCTTTTCTTGTGAAGATTCTCCAGTTACATCTTGAGAAATAGGATATATTTTTTCTGACTTGAGATGAGGCCTGGAGCACCAGACCTGCCCTGCTAAATCCAAATCCGTGCGGAGATGATATTTTGCGGAGAAATCCATAGCTTCCTGCCAGCCTACGATTCGTCCGTCGAAGCCTAAGGTGCTTGAAGCTGGTAAATTTCTTTCCAGATACTCTGCTATCGTAGGTACGCCTTCTTCACGCTGGCGCATCAATTCTATTCCGCTGCCTGCAAGCTGTGCTTCTGCCTGAAGGAAATACCTGCCGTCGGTCCACAGACCAGCGAATTTCTCAGTTACGAGAAGCGTTCCCGCAGATCCTGTAAATCCAGAAAGATATTCTCTGCATTTGAAATATTCATTCACATATTCTGACCCATGAAAATCTGTCGTCGGCACTATATATGCATCCACGCCGTTTTCCTTCATAGCCAGACGAAGCATGTGAATTCGCTCTTGAATTTCTTTACTCATACCGATTATCTCCCACCTCTCTTGATTTTTTGTCGCTACTTTTATTCTACACTTTTATTATACGAAACGCAAGAAGATAAAAAAACAGTGGCCTTGTCAGACCACTGTTTCCAGCTTAAAAATATTACTTGCCGCCGTTCTTTCTTCTGTCTGCATATTCAGCAGTTGCAGTAAACAGAACGTCTGTGGCAGAGTTGAGGGCTGTTTCGCAAGAGTCCTGAATAACACCTACGATGAAGCCTACACCTACAACCTGCATTGCGATATCGTTTGGAATACCAAACAGAGAGCATGCCAGAGGAATCAGAAGCAGAGAGCCGCCTGCTACACCAGATGCACCACATGCAGAAATTGCAGACAGTACGCACAGGATGATAGCAGTAGGTAAGTCTACGGCAATTCCCAGAGTATGAGTAGCTGCCAGAGTCAGAATGGAAATTGTGATAGCAGCACCACCCATGTTGATTGTTGCACCCAGAGGGATGGAAATAGAATATGTATCCTTGTGCAGACCTAATTC
>CAZLJV010000040.1:0-12014 GCA_964559965.1 uncultured Oscillospiraceae bacterium
CAGCTATTGCCAGCAGCGCACATATAATGAGGGGCACCAGCTTGTAAACAGGAAGTACAAGCGCTGCCAGAAACCATACGAGGCCAGCAGCCAGATAAGGCAGGCCAGATGGCATAATTTTGTTCTTTGACATTTTATCAACCTCTATTCCTTAACCAGTTCTTTTACAGAAGTCGCAAGACCTGCCAGACCCTGAATTTCGGACGGGATGATAATCTTAGTAGCCTGACCGTCAGCTGCAGCTGTGAAGGCCTCTAAGGATTTCAGCTTAATAACATTTTCATCTGCGCCAGCATCTTTAATCATGCGCAGACCTTCAGCAGTAGCCTTGTTAATCATGAGGATAGCTTCAGACTGACCTTCAGCTTCCTTGATAGCAGTCTGCTTAGCAGCTTCAGCAGCTAAGATGGCAGCCTGCTTGTCAGCTTCCGCTGTGAGGATTGCAGCTTCCTTCTGACCTTCAGCAATCAGAATCTTAGACTTCTTTTCACCTTCAGCAATCAGGATAGCTTCACGGCGTTCACGCTCAGCACGCATCTGCTTCTCCATAGCAACCTGAATGTCACGAGGAGGAGTGATGTTCTTTACTTCGACACGATTAATCTTAATACCCCATGGGTCAGTAGCTTCGTCCAGCACCATGCGGATCTTAGAGTTGATATGTTCACGGCTGGTCAGAGATTCGTCCAGTTCCAGCTCACCGATAATATTTCTCAGAGTAGTAGCTGTCAGATTTTCTATAGCATCCATAGGGCTTTCTACGCCATATGCATACAGCTTAGGATCAGTAATCTGGAAATAAACTACGGTGTCGATTTCCATTGTTACATTATCCTTAGTAATAACAGGCTGAGGTGGGAAGTCGATAACCTTTTCTTTAAGTGAAACTTTACGAGACACCTTATCCACCAAAGGGAGCTTAAAGTGAAGACCTACCTGCCAAGTGGCATGATATGCACCCAGTCGCTCAACCACATATGCTTTCGCCTGAGGCACGATGCGGATATTGCTTACCAAAAGCCAAATCACAATAGCTAAAACGATTAAGATAATAATAACCTTTAACATAATCTGAATCCTTTCCTTTCTAATTTACCCTACGCAATACCTTCATTTTTCAGCTGCGGAGCTACAATTAGCTTCACACCCTCGATTGCCAGAACCTTCACCGGCGTACCCACAGCAAGGGAAGCATCTGGTTCTTCACAGATAACAGTCCAAACCTGCCCCTTTACCTTCGCCTGTCCGGCCGAAAATGGTGCAACTGCCACAGTGATTATACCTTCCTCACCTACGAGCGCATCCACATTAGTCTTCTCCATACCAGTTCTCAGCTTTTCTACGAAAATCTTTCGTGTGCAAACAAGCAGTACAACAGAAGAAATGATGAATACAGCAACCTGCAGCCATAGCCCCGTATCAAACAGCGCAAATATCAGCGCCAAAAACGCACCGCCAGCGAACCATATGGTAGTAAGTCCAGCAGTAAGCCCTTCGACAACGAGACAGAGAATAGCTACGATGAGCCAAACAATGGCCAGGTGAATGGTGATTCCTAAAATTGTCATTCCCTTTCCCCCTTTCATACGATATAGTGGTATTTGTAAACATTTTACCATATGTAGAAACCGTCAGCAAATAATATTTAAATATTAAGGATAATTTAAGGTTCACAAGCAAGTCGTGATGTACTAAAATAGAATTACACATACTCAAATACATGCGCAAAATCTGCGCAGCTAAATAGGAGGACAAGAAATGAAGTTTGAAATGTATCATAGCTGTATCACAGTCAGAGATTTAGAAGCATCACTGGCATTCTATAAAGAAGCGCTGGGGCTGGAGGTAGTTCGCAGCATCGAACCAGAAGACGGCTCATATAAAATCGTATTCTTAGGAACAGAAGGCGGCGCATGTCAGCTGGAACTTAGCTGGTATGCAGATCACCCGGAAAAGTATGACCTGGGCGACAACGAGATTCACATCGGATTCCGTACAGCGGACATGGAAGCTGCCCACGCAAAACATGAGGCTATGGGCTGTATCTGCTTCGAAAATCCTAATTTCGGTGTTTACTTTATCGAAGATCCAGATGGATACTGGATGGAAATAGTACCTATAAGATGAAGAAAAGAGTACGAGAACCACGGCTTGTAGAAATCGCAGGCGTAGCGCTGGCAATATTAATATTGCTCTTAGGTCTTCTGGTTTTGTTCTTTGGCGATGGTAAGTGGCAGAACGATGCCGAAAGAGAGCAAATCTTAGAAACTTATATACCAGATGGAGAGCTTGTATATGGAGCTGATGACAGTGCACCTCCTTTGCGATTTATAGATGAGGACGGCGTATACAAGGGCGTAGTTGTAGACTATATGAATCAGCTTTCGCTGGAGCTGGGGATTGAGATAGCAACCGTACCATACAAATGGGAAAATGCTTTAGATGCACTTCGCAGCGGAGAGACTGATTTATGCGATATGTTCATAAATCAGGAGCGTGCTAAGGACTTCATATTTACAGACCCCATATACATATTGCGCACTGTAATGGTGGTGCAAGCAGGACAGGATTTTTCCCTTGGCGATATTTATGGAATGAAGGTTGCCACGCAGGAAGGCGACTATGCCAACTGGTATATGAAGGTCTACTATCCATCGGCAGAGCTTGTTTATGTCCACGATGTGGGAGAAGGTCTTCAGCTTTTAGTAGATGGAAAGGTTGACGGTGTCATCGGAGATGAGCCGGTTGTTCTTCACTATGCGGAAAAATTAGATGTGGAAGATGAGATTGGAACCATAGAAACAGCCCTTTATGAAGAGGGCGTAAGTCTGGCCCTTTCGAAAGAAAAGGAGAAACTGCTTCCAATCTTGAATCAGGCAATCCAGAATATAAATGAAAGAGGACAGCTGGAAAAGATCCAGCAGAAGTGGTTCGGCATTTCAGCACCGCTGATTGCAGCAGAATCAAATGCAGGAATTATAAAGCTCGCCATAATTGCCGGAATAGTCCTTTTAGCAATTATCTTGCTTGCACAGGTGAACAACAGGTCACTGCGCCATCAGGTGAATAAGAGAACTGAAGAACTGGAAGCACGAAAAGACGAGTTGCAGCTCATCTTCGACCAGATGCCAGAAGGCATAGTGCTGATAGATTGTCAAGGTCAAATCAGGAATGGAAGCTCTCGCTTCTTCCAGGAAAAACTGCCCGACGGAGGTATGGAAGGCGGCATACCATGCTGCGATGTGCTGCGGGGATTTTGCGGGAACGAACAGTGTAATGGCGATATGCAATGCGAAGACTGCATGTGGCGTGAAACTTTGCGACGAGATGAGACTTTGATTAGAAAAAATTCTACGGGCAGGGAGGTTTACGAGCTGAGAAGCGTGCCGACCAAGTACTATGAAAAGGGCGAACCGCAAGATGCGGTGCTTCTGGTGGTGCGTGACATAACTCTGGACGAGGCCAACAGCCAGCAGCTGCTTCAGACTTCCAAGATGGTTGCAATCGGTCAGCTGGCGGCGGGCATGGCTCATCAGATTCGAAATCCGCTGGGGATAATCAGAACCCAGAGCTATATTATGCGAAATGGACATCGGGATGACGAATCGTTGAAAAAATCTTTAGATTATGTAGACGAGAGCGTTAAGCGGGCCAGCGAAATCATCGACAATGTTATGAATTTCTGGCGAGTGTCGGACGATAGAAAGACTGAATTTTCAGTGCGTGAGCAGCTTCAGTCCGTGCTTCTTCTGCAGGAAAAAACCTTGTCCAACGCAGGAATTGAGGCGGAAATAATATGTGACGACCAGTTGAGGCTATGCTGCAGTGAAGATGCGCTGAAGCATATTTTGCACAATCTGATTTCAAATGCCATCGATGCTATGGAGGGCGGCGGCAGGCTGACAATTTCGGCTGCGCAGGCAGCGGATCGTGTGGAGATTAGCTGCGAGGATACGGGTTGCGGGATTTCGGAACAGAATATGCAAAATCTGTTTAATCCGTTTTTTACCACCAAGGAGCCGGGCAAAGGCACTGGTCTGGGGCTTTTCATCGTTTACTCTGAGGTTGAGAAAATCGGTGCAACCATTGAAGTTTACAGTAGGGAAGGAGAAGGAACCCGCTTTGTGATAAAAATTCCCAGCGGGCAGGTGAAACATGAACCGTTACATTAAGATTTTGATCGTAGATGACGAAAAAGACAGCCGCGAAACATACAAAATGCTCCTTGAAAGCGTTGGTTACACGGCAGAGACGGTGGAATCAGGCGAGGCGGCACTGAAACTTTTGGAAAAAGAGTTTTGTCATGTGGTGATTTCGGACATTTCCATGCCGGGAATGGACGGGCTGGCGCTACTGCAGGAGATAAAGCGTCGTTATGAAAGTCGGATTGCGGTCATCATGGCTACTGGTTTCGGCAGTATTGAGTCAGCGGTGGATTCTATGAAGCATGGGGCCTTCGGATATTTCGTGAAAAGTCACAATCCTGATGAACTGCTTATGGAGATTCAGAAGGCTGTGCAGCAGCTGGAGTTGGAGAATTTGAAGGATATTCAGAGCGCAGCCACAGCAAAATATGTCTTAGAAAGCCGTAATCCTAAGATGCAGCAGGTGTGGAGGCTTGTGGATTTAGTTGCTGATTCTGGGGCAAATGTGCTGATAACCGGTGAGTCAGGGACTGGCAAGGAGATTATCGCTGAAGAGGTGCATCGACGCAGCGGGCGAAAGGACAAGCCGTTTATAGCGATTAACTGCCAACAGTATCCGCATGATCTCTTGGAGTCGGAGCTTTTCGGACATGAAAAGGGTGCATATACCGGTGCTTCTGGAAGACGCATAGGTAAGCTGGAGCAAGCGGCTGGTGGAACTGTATTTTTAGATGAAATTGGTGATTTAAGTTTAGATGCGCAGGTTATGTTGCTACGTGTTTTGGAGAAGAAGGAAATCGAGCGTATCGGGTCTAATGTACAGATTCCGGTGGATTTCCGACTGATAACGGCTACCAACAGACCTATTGAAGAGCTTATACAGGAGAAGAAGTTTAGGCAGGATTTTTTGTATCGTATAAATACGATTGAAATTAAGGTGCCGCCGCTGCGTGAGCGCAGGGAGGACTTGCCGGAGTTTATAGACTTTTTTGTAAAGAAGTATGAGCGGGAGACAGGGAAGCGGATTCATAAGATTGATGAGGCGACCATGGATTACCTGTTGCAATATAAATATGTAGGAAATATTCGTGAGCTTAAGAATATGCTGGAGCGACTGGTCATCTTGTCCGGCGACAGCGGTGTTATTTCCTTGGGTGAAATTCCTATGCAGGAAACTCCAGCAGCCAGCAGTGCAGCTAGTGACATGGCAGGCGTAGCCGTATCTCCAGCGCAGCAGGAGGTTGCCCTCTCTATGTTCGATGAAGACGGCGATCCTGTTTCGTACAAGGAGGCTAAAGCCAGCTTTGACAGAGAGTTCATTTTAGGTATGCTCCAGGTGACAAACGGAAACATCACTAAAGCAGCCGAAAAAATGGGCATGTCTCGTCGCCAGCTCTTTAACAAAATCGTAGAGCTGCAAATAGATGTGAGCAAGATGAAGTAGCACGTTGCGGCTGTGTAAGGCTGTGCCAACCCCAGCTCGGGCGAGAAATTGCATGGAAATATTTTTCCACATGGAAGAATATTTCCATTTTTTATTGCAGTTTTTAAGTGGGATAAGGGAAATAAAGTGTAGGCAGAAGGAACGGTTCTTCGGAGGGGAAAAGTCGAAAGTTCAGATTTTGCAAAGGTTTGAGGGTGCGGAATCGGCACGGAATGTTTCAGATTGTACTAAATGGCATACAATTTGCGTTATATAATAGCAGTTGGGAAGTGAGGCTGTGCAATTTTCTGCATACTCAATCCCCGAAATTATACGAATCATTATTTCTATTTAGGAGGCTATTATGGAAAAGAAAAGACTCGAATTCTATGGCGGCCCATGGATGTCATTCCTGCCGTTCATCATCTTCATCGGACTCATCATTTTGACTACTTTCTTCTGGCAGTCAATCTCTGATGGCGCATTGTGGGTTCCAGCGTTTACTGCAATCTTGATTCCGTTCTTCTTCGCAAAAGACAAGAAGCACTATGCAGACGCTGTAATCGACGGTATGGCTAGCCGCGAAGCTATCATCCCAGTTGTATGCTGGATTTTCGCAGGCGTATTTTCCAGAATTCTGAGAATGTCTGGTCTGGCAAACGGTATCGCTGGTATCGCAGCAAGCATCGGTGTAGGCCCTACAGTATTCGCAGTAATCACTTTCCTGGCTGCTGCACTGTTCGCAACAGCTTCCGGTACAGGTTTCGGTACAATCGCAGCAGGCATGGGTGTTTTATATCCAGCAGGCGTAGCTCTGGGATGCAGCCCTTCCTTATTAGCAGGCGTTATCATCTCCGGCGCAGCTTTTGGTGATAACCTGGCTCCTATTTCTGATACAACAATTTGCTCTGCAACTTCTCAGGAAGTCGATGTTCCTGGCGTAGTTAAATCCAGACTGAAATATGCTCTGGCAGCGGGCGCAGCAACTATTATTTGTACAATCGTTTACGGCTTAATTGCAGGTCACGAAGTCAGTGCAGAAGCAGCTGCATATGAATTTGATCCAATCACTCTGATTATGCTGATTCCAGTTGTAATCACAATTTATGTAGCTATTAAAACAGGCGATATCATCATCGCAACTTCCATCGGTATCGTTTTAGGCTGTGCTACAGCTTGCATCTTCGGTATGTTCGATTTCATTCAGATCGACTCCGACTCTACACTGCCAGCTGTATTAGCAGTACACGGTGACGCAGCAGCTCTGGACAGAACTGTAGACGGCGTAATTTACACAGGTATCAGCAGCATGCTGCAGGTTTGTATTTTAGCACTTCTGCTCTTCGGTTCCATCAGCGTAATGAGAGCTGGCGGCGGCGACATCATGTTGCTGGAAAAGCTGAATACCATCGCTAAGGGTGAAAAATCTGCTGAAGGCACAATCTCCGTTATGGTAATCGTTCTATCTGCAATCATGGGTCTCAATGCCCCAGCTATTCTGACAGTAGGCGCTTCCTTCGCAAAACCTATCTCTAAGAAGTATGGTATTTCTCCTTACAGAACGGCTAACCTGCTTGATGCTCAGTCCAACACTCTGGCATACTGCCTGCCTTGGACTCCAGCGATGGTATACACCTTAGGTTTTGCAGCAGACAGCTCTGCTCCGCTGACAGCAGGTCAGATTATCCCTTGCTGCTTCTACTGCTTCGCAATGCTGATTATCATGACAGTATCTATCTTCACAGGCACAGGCAGACATGATCTGATGGATCAGCTGTCCCCTGAAATGAAGAAAGAGTACGGCGTGGCATAGGCTGCGGCAGCAAAGATTTTGCGGGAAAACACAGTGAAAAAATTGCGTTTCGGTGTTGATTTCGGCGCCGAAATGCGATATAACAATAATGTAGACTGTATAAACGAATTTTAGGTAGCGATGCGTGATTTTTCCACACGACTCGCGAATTTTGAAAGGAGTAATTGCTATGGCTAGTGTAAAAAAGGGCGACTGGGTTCAGATCCAGAACGTTGTACTGCCAGCTGGGCAGAGAGCACCTCAGGTTCCTGAAGACACACAGGCTTGTGATTTGAATCTGTGGGTAAAGGGTATCGCACAGCAGGATGCTGAAATGGGTGATGAAATTGAAATTAAGACGGTGACAGGTCGTATTGCCAAGGGTGTGGTTTGCGATGTTAATCCGAGATACATCCATGACTATGGCGAATTCCAGCCGGAATTACTGCAGGTTGAGTTACAGTTAAAAGAGATATTATTCGGAGGTGACAAATAATGGCATTAGATAAATCCTATGGTGCAATTAATGCACGAAAGAATGATATCATCAAGAACGCTATGCAGATTGACTATGATGAATTCGAATATGAAGGCATCGGTTTCGACTATGACGGCATGATGGAAAAGGTTGGATACTCCATGGAAGAAATGAGAGAAATCCAGCTGACTCACGGTGTAGGTAACACTCCGCTGGTTGAATTGAGAAATCTGACAGCTTTAGCAAGAAAGTATGCTGCTCCTGGTAAGGGTGCAAGAATATTCATCAAGGACGAGGCTGCTAATGCGTCTGGTTCATTTAAGGCAAGAAGAGCTTCTGTAGCAGTTCATCATGCTAAGAAGTTAGGATATAAGGGTGTAATTGCTGCGACTTCCGGTAACTACGGTGCTGCAGTTGCTGCCCAGGCTGCTATGCACGGTCTGAAGTGCATCGTTGTACAGGAATGCTACGACAGCGAAAAGGTTGGACAGCCTGAAATTTTGGAAAAGCAGAGAATTTGCGAAGCGTATGGTGCTGAAGTTGTTCAGCTGACTGTTGGTCCTGAACTGTTCTCCACTCATCTGTCTCTGCTGGAAGACACCGGTTATTTCAACGCGTCCCTGTATACACCGTTCGGTATTGCAGGTGTTGAAACTCTGGGTTATGAAATCGCAGAACAGTGCAGAAACCAGTTTGGCAAGGATCCAGATGTAGTTCTGTGTACTAATGCTGGCGGCGGCAACCTGACTGGTACTGCAAGAGGCCTTATCAAAGCTGGTGCTAAGGACACTAAGGTTTACGGTGCGTGCATCGATTTGTCCGGGCTGCACATGGCTTCCGACAAGGACTTCAATAAGAAGTCCTGCACAACTGGTCACACTGGTTTCGGTCTGCCATTCGTAACATGGCCTGACAGATCTGACTGTCCTCGTAATGCAGCGAGAACTCTCAGATATATGGACAGACTGGTTACAGTAAAGCAGGGTGAAGTGTTCTACATCACTCAGGCTCTGGCTGTGCTGGAAGGTTACGAAAGAGGTCCTGCAGGAAATACCTCCCTGACAGCTGCTTTTGCAATCGCTCAGGAAATGGACGAGGACCAGATTTTGGTAGTTCAGGAAACTGAATACACTGGTGCTGGTAAGCATGTAATGCCTCAGCTGACTTTCGCTAAGCAGAATGGCATCGATGTTAAGTTCGGTGATCCAGACGAAGAAGTTCCTGGTAAGTCTCTGGTATTCCCAGCTGACCCTGGTCAGATTAAGGCTCGTGATTACGATCTGGAAAAGGCTAAGAAGTCGTACATTAAGAATTGTGTAAACAATTACAAGATGGAAAAGGCTACTGAAGAGGATGTAAACTACATCATGGCTGAAATCCGCAAAGACCGTGATTTCGTCGTTGCTGAACTGAAGGACAGAGGCGTAGAGGTCGAATAGGTAAATATAACGCCCAGCGGCGTGCAGGAAGCACGCGGCTGGGCTTTTTTTGTGTCGCTGGTGGTATCGGTGCGGTGCGGCGTTGCTGGTGGTGCGGTGTTGCTGGTGGTGCAGCGTTGCTGGTGGTGCGGCGTCGAAATTTGTCGATGCGTGCCGAAATTTGTCGAGAAGCGGCATTGGAAACCACAGCATTAGCATGGAAGAAATTAACATGTTGACAGCGATCAAAGAAAAAAGAGATTCCTGTCAACATTTTTCGCTTCAGACAGCGATTTTCAAGGAATCTCTTGGAATTTTGTTGACACTTTTGCCACAAAACAGGAAAATTGGCAAAAGTGTCAACATTTTCGTTCGGAATGTTGACACTTTTGCGAAAAATACGAAAAACTGTCACACTTGGCTCAGTGCAAGCTCGTTATTGCCCGGCACAAGCTCGTTATTGCTCAGTGCAAGCTCGTTATTGCCCGGCACATGTCCGTTGCTAGCCCGGCGGAGCAACAGCTCGACTACTTGTGAATCAAGTCAGCTAAAGTTTTGCCATCAAAAAAATCGTTAGCGAGGCGATGGAATTCCTGCCACATTGGGTAAGTCCGACACTCAGTGGCACGGTCGCAAGCCTGCGCATTGCACTCCAAGCACGCCACCGGTGCCAAATCGCCTTCGGTCAGACGAAGAACATCACCGATTTTGCAATCCTCAGGTGCAACCATCAATTTGTAACCACCACGCTTGCCCTGCAACCCTTCGATGATTCCGTTTTTAGACAGAACTGGTATAATTTGCTCTAAATACTTCAGCGAAATGTCTTGTCGCTCTGCAATCGCCTTCATAGGAATGTAACCCGACTCCGTGGTCTGCGCATTCTCGGCAAGATCCACCAACACGCGAAGCGCATACCGGCCCCTCGTTGAAATCATCATAAAAAATCACCTCTCTTTGGCAAACATTATACTATAATCCCGCGCATAAAAGCAAGCATATTGTAACCGCTGCGAAGTACTACTCCTGAAACAATGCCGTGGAAAGGTAGCGGTCACCAGTGTCAGGCAGCAGGACTACGACCGTTTTCCCCGCAAAATCCGCACGCTGAGCCACTTTTATCGCAGCAAACAGTGCGGCTCCCGAGGATATTCCCACCAAAATCCCCTCTTCTTTGGCGATTTTCCTGCCCAAGTCGAATGCGTCTTCGTTGGAGACTGCGATTATCTCGTCATAAATCCCGCAGTCCAAAATCTCAGGGATGAAACCAGCCCCGATGCCTTGGATTTTGTGGGATCCGGAAACGCCAGTGGAAAGAACCGCAGAAGACTCAGGCTCTACAGCGACAACATGGATGGACGGATTTTGGGACTTGAGGAAAGTTCCGACGCCCGTAATCGTGCCGCCAGTGCCGACACCTGCAACGAAAGCATGTATTTCGCCATCGGTGTCCTCCCAGATTTCTGGGCCGGTGGTGTCTATGTGCGCCTTCGGGTTGGCTGGGTTGGTGAACTGGCTCGGGATGAAGCTGCCTGGAATCTGCTGGTGAAGCTCGTTGGCCTTGGCGATTGCGCCCTTCATGCCCTTGGCACCTTCTGTGAGAACAAGCTCGGCACCATACGCCTTCATCAGTTGGCGACGTTCAACCGACATGGTTTCAGGCATTACGATGATGGTACGATAACCACGGGCGGCGGCAACGGCGGCGAGACCGATACCAGTATTTCCAGATGTTGGCTCGATGATAACCGAATCCGGCGTCAAAATGCCTTGAGCCTGAGCCTCGTCCAGCATGGATTTTGCGATGCGGTCCTTGACAGAGCCAGATGGATTTAGGTACTCCAGTTTAGCCACCAGTTTTGCTTTTAGGCCGAAAGCCTTTTCGATGTTAGTCAGCTCCAGCAGCGGCGTGCGGCCAATGAGCTGGTCGGCAGATGTGTAAATTTTAGACATATGTAAAACCCCCTTTTGAATGAATGTGCGCACGGCAATGCGCAGTTACAAGTATGGCGATGCACAACAGCGCAAGCAGAAGTGCATAATAGTGTAAAACCTACTAATTAGGTAGGTTTATTATAACAGATAAAACCTACTTTGTAAATAGGTAAATGTGAGGGGAATGGTTCAGAGTGAAAGTAAAGTGAAAATTCACTCCCTTTGGGTGGAAAAGTGCGGAGGGAGTGCCAAGTTTTCGAAAAATATTCCGAAGCACACCGAAACTCCACTCGCAGCATTGGCTGCGGGATATTTTTTTCTATATTATGCACGATGCTTAACAAATCGCAGCTCGAAAGTGGTAGAATAAAAGAACGTAAGAAACATAAATGCAAGGCGATGATCTGAACGAACTGAAGACGCTGTCAGAATTTTGCGGAATCACCCAGAATGAGGCGCATAGGGCGTAGTGCGATGCCGAAGCCAATGCGTATGTTTATTTAAAGTTGAAGGAGCTTAGTGGAGGTAAAAAATGAGTCATAAATTGGTATACATGTGCATCCCAGCAAGTGATCTAAACGGCACATTTTCGAAAAGTACAGTAGCAAACATCGTAGAAGAGAAAATGAGCAGATATGTCGAAGAAACGGCAAAATCCGGACATGCTAAGTGTGATTGGTACACCATAGGCGGTTGATAGTCTGGGGTATTCGCAGCCGCTAAAGGTGCCAGAAATGTTATAGCAGCAGAACGTAACACATTTGCATATGACACAGGGGATTTATACAATGCGTTTATGAATGGCGGACAGGAGGGGCCATAT